>NZ_BDHD01000054.1:0-11595 GCF_054786075.1 Treponema sp. R6D11
GTATTTTTCAGGCGTTTCATTGTTTAACGTGCCGTCCGGGTTAAGGATGTTAATCACGGCGAGGTTGTGCCTCTTTGCCAGTTCCCAGTCGTTGGGATCGTGGGCGGGAGTTACCTTTAACGCCCCCGTCCCGAAGCCACGTTCGACATAAGCGTCAAATATAAGCGGGATGTCCCTTTCGGTTAATGGCAGGCGCAGGGTCTTGCCTTTGAGCGCGGTAAAGCGCTCGTCTTCGGGGTGGACGGCTACGGCGGTGTCGCCTAACAAGGTTTCAGGGCGCGTAGTGGCTATCTCGATATATTTTTCCTTGTCGTCCGAGAAAAAATAGCGGATATGGTACATTTTGCCGTTTGTGTCCTCATGCTCGACTTCGTCGTCGGCGAGGGCGGTTCCGCAGGACGTGCACCAGTTTACAAGGTAGTTTCCCTTGTATAAAAGATTACGTTCGTAAAGTGTGACAAAAACCTCGCGCACCGCTTTGGAAAGCCCTTCGTCCATCGTAAAACGCTCGCGTTTCCAGTCCACGCTCGCCCCTATTTTTTCAAGCTGTTTCGTGATAATGGCGTGGTGTTCGTTTTTTACCTTCCACGTCTCTTCTAGGAATTTTTCGCGCCCAAGCTCTCGTCTGCTTGTCCCTCTATCTTTTAGTTTTCGCTCTACCACGTTCTGGGTGGCGATACCGGCGTGGTCCGTGCCGGGAACCCAAAGCGTGGACGCCCCCCTCATGCGGTGGAAACGGACTATTATGTCCTGAAGGCTGTTATTAAGGCCGTGCCCAAGGTGCAGGACGCCCGTAACATTGGGCGGTGGGATTACAATGGTAAAATAACCTTCGCCTTTTTTCCCGCTCTCAGGCTCAAAAGCGCCGTTTTCCTTCCACAAAGCGTATATGCGGTCTTCAAAGGTTTTGGGGTCGTAAGATTTTTCAAGTTCAATAGATTTCATGCCATTTCCAATATACTTTTTTAATTAAAACAATTCAACACTTGCGGAAATTTGGATTTTCTGTTATTTTATTAATATGCAAGCGAGATATTTGGTTCCAGACGATTATATGGCTGATCCTGCCGTTCATGTCTTTAACGGCAAGCTCTATATTTACCCTTCCCACGACAGGGAAAGCGACATCGCCGAGAACGACAACGGCGATCATTTCGACATGAAAGACTACCATGTCTTTTCCCTTGACGACGTCGAGAAAGGCAAAGTGACGGATCACGGCGTGATTTTGGACATAAAGGACATCCCCTGGGCGGGCAGACAGCTTTGGGACAGCGATGTCGCCCATAAAAAAGGCAAATATTACCTGTATTTCCCCTTAAAGGACAAGAACGACATTTTCCGCATCGGGGTAGCCGTGGCTGACAAGCCGGAAGGCCCCTTTATTCCGCAGGGCGACCCGATTCGCGGAAGCTATAGCATAGACCCATGCGTATTCGAGGAAAACGGCGATTACTATATGTACTTCGGCGGGTTATGGGGCGGACAGCTCCAGCGTTACCGCGACAACAAGGCCCTTGAATCCGCCGTAATACCCGATGACGGCGAACCCGCCCTTACGGCGCGCGTCGTAAAATTGAGCGCCGACATGCTCCAGTTCGCCGAAGAGCCAAGCCCGGTGGTCATCCTAGACAAAGACGGGAAGCCCCTTACGCAGGGCGACAACCTGCGCCGTTTTTTTGAAGCTTCGTGGATGCACAAGTACAACGGCAAATACTATTTTTCCTATTCTACGGGCGACACGCATTTTTTGTGTTACGCCATAGGCTCAAGCCCTTACGGGCCTTTCACGTATCAGGGGGTGATACTTACCCCCGTAGTAGGCTGGACGACGCATCACGCAATAGCGGAGTACAAGGGAAAGTGGTATCTCTTCCACCATGACAGCGTCCCGTCGGGCGGCAAAACATGGCTGCGAAGCCTTAAAGTTACCGAGCTGGCGTACAATCATGACGGTACTATTAAAACCATAGAAGGCACGGCCTAAGACAGGAAAAATATGAAGCTGGACAATGAAAAAGCGAGTAAAAATCTTAAAGTTATTCTGGAGAAAGCGCTTAACGACGCCGATCTTGAGCTTTTGGGAGAATACCGCAAACTGTTTAAAAAGGAAGTAAGCCTTTTCAGGCGCTCATGGATTTCGGCGTGGCTTTTAATGTATTACGATAAAAAAGAATTTCCGAATATAAGAAGCGTTACCGAAAAAAAACCTTTTGTAAAAGAAACCCCAAGTCCAAGTCCGTCTGACGTTGAGGTTAACCTTAGCGAAGAAGAATCGACGAGGCTTTTTTTCAGCATCGGGAAAAACCGCCATCTTTTTCCAAGGGAGGTAATAATTTTTATCTGTTCCAAAACTACGGTTCCAAGGGAAGACATTGGCGTCATCAAAATATTGGATAATTATTCTTTTGTGCAGGTAAGGGACACGAGGGCGAGTGAAATTATCGAAGCGTTGAACGGCCTTAAATTCAAAGGCAGGACGCTGACCGTAAATTACGCCAAACCAAAAATCGCCGATACCGGCAATAGTGAGGAGAATTAAAAATGATTAACAAAGAAAAATTGCTTGAAATTTCCGAATTGCAGCTTGCGGGAAAAATAGAACAAATGGACGAGGGCAAACTGAACAATTTTGTACAGTTGCTGGACTCGTTTTCAGATAACCTTCCGGGTCTTGAGAAAAAGCTCAAGGACGCCCTTGTTACCAAAAATAACGAAGCTTTGAAAAAGAACCTTTCCACCGTCCGTGAAATGCTCGTGAAAATTTACGCGGACGAAATGGCGCAGGATATCACAAAACAAATCGGCAAAATCGGCGTGGAAAAACACGAAAAAATAGAAGCCTATTTGCGCTATTTCCTTTCAACCTTGTCCATGTTATCCGCCGAAATTCAAAAGGCGCAGTCTGGCAAGTCATCTGACGAGGCGCAAACGGCGCAAGCGTCGCAAAATGCGGTGAAAGACGCGGGCGACGCAGGCGGCGCGAAAGGCAAAAAAGACGGTACCAAGATACTGGAACGCCTGCTTGAAATTTCGGATATAAATTCAGAGAAAATCGAGCAAATGGATGAAGGCGAGTTTGACGGTTATTTGGAGGCGCTAGACGAGTTTACCGAAAACTATCCAGCCCAAGAGGATAAAATAAACGACGCGTTAAAATTAAAAGACAACGATCTTTTGGCGAAACAGCTTACGGAAGTTAAGGAAATCTTGGAAAAAATACACGCGGACGAAATGGCGCAGGATTGCGGAAAGCAGATTAGTACGATTGGAACCACTTCGCATGAAAAAATAGAAGCCTATATGCGCTACTTTTTATCCAGCCTGTCCATGCTGTCAATCGACATTCAAATGGCGGAGCAAAAAATAGACACGTCTCCCGCGGATAAAGACGCCCAGAACGGGCCGCTTAAAGCGTACAAGATACTGGCGGTCGACGATACCGCGTTTTTCCTTACGATTCTTAAAAAAATCCTTCAGGATTCAAGGTTCAATTTAACCTGCGTGTCGTCGGGCAGGGACGCGCTTAAGTACCTTGAAAAGCACGAGCCTGACATGTTCCTTTTGGACATAGAAATGCCAGGAATGGACGGATACGAACTCGCCACAAAAATCAAGGAGAACGGTCATAAGGCGCCCATTATTTTCCTTACGGGAAACGCCAAAAAAGAATATCTTGCGAAAGCGGTAAAATCGGGCGCTGCGGATTTTATAATCAAGCCGATCAACAAGGACGTCCTGCTGGATAAAATACGCAAGTATTTAAGATAGGTTAGCATATTTAGGCGGTAATTATGTCTGCGATTGGTTCCTTTGTAAAAAAAATTACGCCGAAGCGCCCGTTGTATGTGCAGATAACATTTACGGTTTTTTCATTTTTGTTAATGGTCGTATTAAGTTCCATCTTTACCAGAAACATCGTAGACAGGTACTTAAAACAAAACACGGAAAATATTTTTACCTCGTTAAAATCGCAAATAATGGCGGACATTTTGGAACCCCAGGTAACCCTGCAGGGTTTTTCGTCCTCGGTGCGGGATATGATTATAAAAGGCGCGAACGCGGACAAATTGCGGGATTATTACAACGACATGTCAAATTACCTGTCCGGCGACAAGCAAAGCTACCTTAATTTTAACGGTTTTATGGGATATTTTGAAACGCTTCCCGGGGGGCACGTTTTTATAGAAAGCATATTGGGCGCAAGACCGTTAAATTATGACCCGTCGGAACGCCAATGGTATAAGGACGCGATAAACGCTGGCGGCAAAATAACCGAAACGCTGATGTACCATGACGATGTTTATGAAGATATCGTATTTATATATTCGTACTGCATTTATGACGACGCCGGAAAACGCCTTGGCGTCGTAGCCATTAGGGTAAAAATCGACAATATCAGAAAATACATTGTTAATACCGTTCTTGTCCAGGGCGCGTACGGAATGCTTATAAGCCGCGATTTAATCGTTCTAGCCCATCCGAACGAGGCGTTTGTCGGAGAAAGCGCGCGCAGTTCGGAAATTCCCTTTTCAATCTTTGCTGATGAATTAAGCACCGGAATAGAAGTTACGGAGCGACCGCTTGTAACGTACAAGGGCGAACGAGGGCTTGCTTCTTTCAAGTTTCTTCCCAACGGCTGGATTTTAGGCATTGTGACGCCTAAAGGCCCTTACTATAAAAGCATAACCTATATGTTTTTAATCCTTATTGGCCTAGGAACTGTGATGGCGGCGGTGCTTATTTTGGTTTTAATCCGCGTCGACGCGGCGAGAAACAAATCGGACATGGAGAACAAGCAAAAATCTACCTTCCTCGCCAACATGAGCCACGAAATACGCACGCCCATGAACGCCATTATAGGCATGACCGACCTTTTAAATTACGAGCCCCTTAACAAGCGGCAGATGGGCTTTGTCAACGATATTAAAGTGTCGGCAAGGTCCCTCCTTGCGATTATCAACGACATATTGGACATGTCAAAAATCGAGGCTGGCAAATTCGAGTTAAGCCCGATTAACTACGATTTTCACATGCTTTTAGACAATATTTTTTCCATGTTCAGCTTTGTTACGCAGAAGAAAGGGCTTGAATTCAAATATGAAACCGAAGGAAAAGTGCCGCGCTACCTTTTCGGCGACGACGTAAGACTGAAACAGGTGCTAACCAACATTTGCAGTAACGCAGTAAAATACACCGAAAGGGGATACGTAAAATTCAAAGTTACAGCCACCGCCAACAAGATTATGTTCGAGATTAAGGACTCCGGCATCGGAATCCGTAAAGAAGACATGCCCAAGCTGTTTAACACTTTCCAAAGGATCGATACGGAAAAGAACCGCAACGTGGTCGGAACGGGGCTGGGACTTTCAATCTGCAAGACTTTCGTGGAAATGATGGGCGGAAAAATAACCGTAGACAGCGAATATGAGCAGGGAAGTATTTTCCTCGTCATAATTCCGATTGTTTTGGGCAAAAAGGAAGAGGTAAAAACAAACAAAGGCCTGCCTGAAGGACAGTCCCTGTCCGCTCCCGACGCCAAAGTTCTTGTCGTGGACGACAATGAATTTAACATCAGGGTAGCCGAAGGGCTTATAGGACTTTTTAAAATTAACGTGCAAACGGCTTTTTCCGGAAAGGAAGCCATCGATCTTGTTCAAAAGAACGATTATGACATCGTGTTTATGGACCACATGATGCCGGAAATGGACGGCGTTGAGGCAACCGGAATAATAAGAAAACTCGGCGACAAGTATAAAAAACTGCCGATAATCGCGCTTACCGCGAACGCCGTTCAGGGCGCCAGGGAAATGTTTTTATCGAACGGGTTCGACGGCTTTATCTCGAAACCGATTGATATTCATGAAATGTATAGAATACTGAAAGAATGGCTGCCGCTTGAGAAAATAGTAATAACAAACGAAACGGCTAAGGAAGACGTAAAAGAGGAAGGGACGAGCGAATTCCTGCAGGCTCTGGCTAAAATAGACGACATAAATGTCGAAGTGGGTTTAAGCCGCGTTTCCGGCATGGAAAACATGTACAAGGAAACGCTTGAGCTTTTCTATCAAAAACTCATACCCGAATGCGACTCCATGTACAACATGATAAATTACGGAGATATAAACGGGTTTTCAATTTCCGTACACGCCATGAAATCCGCGCTGTCCACCATAGGGGCGATGAGTCTCTCCGAATCGGCGTTAAGGCTGGAAACCTCCGCAAAAGACAACGACTTCGGTTTCTGCGTGGAAAGGTTTCCGTCTTTCAGAAACAAGCTTGTAAAACTGCACGAGGAACTGTCGGCCATTTTCCCGAAAAACGCCGGGACAAAGACCAAGAAAAAGAACGGTGATAAAGCCTACTTAAAAGAGAAAATTGAAAAAGTACTTGAAGCCGCCTCCGACTTTGACGGCGACGCGGGTCTTGCCGTTATAAACAATTTGCTTACCTATGATTTCGGCGAGCGGAACAACGATCTTTTGGAAAGTATCGCCAAAGCGTTTAAGGATTTTAATTTTAACGACGCCGTAGAACTGATAAAAAAACTGCGGAATTAACGGTTGTGTGTTTAAATAATCCTTAACAGCGACAGTATAAAAAATATAAATACGACATTTACGCTAATCCCGATAAAAAGCAGAAGCCACGCGAGTACTTCCATAGAATACGCCCTTGCCGCGTAACGGGACGCGAGCCGCGTCGGAAAGCCGTGGAGAAGGCCGAAAGTTACGAAAGGGTCGATTGAAGAAGGTTCCGGCAAAGAATTATTCTCGGTTGATACGCCGAAAAGGTGCCATTGCGGGTTTTCTTCATCGTCATACTCGCTGACGATAAACGGCGTATTTTCCGCCGCGTCCTTGGGCGAGTTAATTTTAACAAAACCGTATCTTTCCCCCGTACTGCCAATGACGGTGTTTTCTTCGTCTTCTTTCAGATAACGCATGGGAAGCCGCACAAGATCCCAGTACGACCTTAGTTTCCTCGCGTACCATGTTATGCGGTTGTAAAGAAGCGTTAAAAGAAGGCCCGGCGGGAACATGGGAAGGATTGGGAGAAAAACCGCGACAAGAGCCGTAATGGTCGTAAGGCGGTAGGCGGGCCTGTTAAGAAAATAGGCGGCGACGGAAAAGAGCGACAGCGCGCCTATTACGATTGATACGGGGGTTATGCCGTTCCAGTATTCGTTTTGTGTTCTGGCGCAACGGATTAATTCTTCCGTAAGCGAGGAATCGGGGCAGTTGTAAAAAATGACGGTAAGGGGCGTTTCTTTTGTAGAAACAAAACTCATCCTGTTGTCATGCATTTGCAGCTGGCCGCCGATAAAAACTTTTATGCCCTCGGAAAGAGTGGAAACGCTGTTCCAGCGCACTTTCTCGGGCGGCTCCTGCGTTTCGTCTTCGTCATGGGCGGGTAAAAGCCAGCATTTGGTTTTTTTTAATGAAACGGGAATCGTAAGGTCTTTGCCTTTCACCCAAAGGGTATGCCCGTCCGTTATGGAATCAATTTCTCCGGTAAAACGGAAAACGCCGCCTGAATTTTTTAGACGGCGGTACAGCGGGTAATTCAGGAGGAGGTTAAGCCTAAGATCGTTAAAGCGTCTTCTGAAAATCATCCAACTGTAGCGGCTGAAAACCGCCCCCGCAAGCGGGACAATGCCGTACCAAAAAGCGACAATAAGGAAAATGAGTAGAAAAAAAGAAACCTTCGTGCTAATATCCTCCTATGCCTGAAAAAAAAGTAACCAACGTGGTAGTGGGCGCAATCGAAACAAATTGCTGGATTTACCCGATAAACGACAAGGAAGCCGCAATCATCGATCCCGGAGACGAAGCGGATAAAATTATTTCCGCTCTTAAAAAACTAAACCTCGTCCCCGCTTATATTTTACTCACCCACGGGCATTTTGACCATATCTGCGCCATACCGGACTTAATCGAAAAGTTAGGCCATGTTCGTCCTAAAATAGCCATTCACCGCCTGGACGCCTCCTCTTTGGGGCCCGACGCGTACAAAGTCCACGCCGTAAGCGTTAAAGCCGCTATGGGCTCAACTTCCTTTATCGACTCATTTTGGCGCGATTTGCCGCCCGCCGACATCCTGCTTGAAGAAGGTTCCGTCATCGGCCCCTTTACGGTTCTTCATCTTCCCGGCCATTCGCCCGGCAGTATCGCGTTCTGGGACAGGGAAGAAGGCGTTCTTTTTTCCGGCGACACCCTTTTTAACTTCGCCTACGGCAGAACGGATCTTCCCGGCGGCAGCGAAACCGCTCTCTTTGCGAGCCTGCGCCGTCTTTTTGAAATGGACGAAAACATCATAGTTTACCCGGGACATGGGGAAATAACCACGATAGGGCTGGAAAGAGAACAAACGGCGACGCTAATTTAACAGACTTTTAACTAAATCCTCTTATATATTGACATAATCAAAGAACGGGTGTTTAATATATAGATGAAAGAAACGCAGGATCAGGAAAAAAGAACATCCATAAAAACCAGGTTTATATTTTTCTCCGTCGCCCTTTTTTTGGCTATTTTCATAGGCGGAAGCACCGCGTTTGTTTTTTCAATGTGGCAGATTCTCCATACTTCGGCGGGGATGGAACTTGAGCAGGCGATGGAACTTGAACGGGCGAAACTTGAAACGTCGGTCAACAGCGAAATCGCCATCGCCCTTAAAATGGCGACTTCCCCCCTGATACAGCGCCATTTTCTGAACCCCAGGGACAGGGATCTTAAAAAAATAGCCTTTGAGGAAATAGACGGATACAGGCGGTCGTTCAAGAGCCAGTCGGTCTTCTGGTGCAGCGATATCGACAAGGAATTTTACTTCGCCGAAGATAACCATTTCCCGCTTGACGCCGAAAATCCCGACAACTATTGGTACAAAATGACCCTGTACCAAACTGAAAAATACAATTTTAACATAAACTACAACGCGGAACTTAAACAGACTTTGCTGTTTATAAACGCGCCCGTATTTGATTCAAATAAAAAGCCAATAGGCCTTTTGGGGACGGGCATAGACCTTACCGTTTTTATTAACAGCATATACCAAAATTACAAGGGCGCGGCGACGTTATACCTGTTTAACGACTTGGGGGAAATAACCGGCAGTAAAGACGTAAACCTTGTAACAAATAAAACGACGCTGGATAAGGCGATTGGAGACACGGGCAAGAAGCTTCTTGAAAAAGCAAAGAACGCCGAAAGCCAATATTTTACCGTGCCGGAAGGCGTGGCGACCATTACGGGAGTGCCGTCCCTTAACTGGCATATCGCCGCCATTCTTCCCCTTAAAATGACGGACGCTTTACGTAGCGGCATGACGATACTCTTCCTTTTGATGATGGCGGCCATCGCGGTTATCCTTGTAATTTCTTATGTGTTTATAACAAGCCTGCTAAAACCCATGAATAGCATAGTAAACACCTTGGACAAAATAGCGGAAGACTGGGATCTTACCCGCAGGGCGGAATTTAAACACCTGGACGAAATTGGCGTTCTGGCGCATGACTTTAATTATATGATGGATCAGATCAAGAACCTTGTAGCCACGATTAAATACAAGATCAAAGCGCTTACCAGCACGAGTTACGAGCTTACCTCGAATATGGCAAAAACTTCCAAGGCGGTTGACGCGATTTCTGAAAATTTCGACGGCATAAAGAGCATGTCGGTAAAGCAGGACAAAAGCGCGTCGGAAGCGCGTACCGCCGCTAAAGACATTCAAGAAAACATTAACAGCCTGAATACCCTGATAGAAGCGCAAGCCGCGAGCATCAACACGTCGTCTTCCGCGATTGAGCAGATGACGGCGAATATTAATTCCGTAAACAAAACATTGATCGAAAACAGCAAGAACGTGGAAAACCTTACTGAAGAATCGGAGAGCGGAAAAGCCGGGCTTCAGGATGTGGCGGAGAAGATAAAGGAAATTGCCCATGAGTCCGAAGGGCTTATGGAAATAAACGCCGTAATAAACGGTATCGCGAGCCAGACAAACCTGCTTTCCATGAACGCGGCGATTGAGGCGGCTCACGCGGGAGAAACCGGCAAGGGCTTCGCCGTAGTCGCCGACGAGATCCGAAAACTCGCCGAATCGTCAAGCAAGCAGTCAAAGACGACTTCTTCCATGTTAAAAAACATAAAAAAATCCATAGAAAGCATAATGGCGTCTTCCAACGAAGTCTTATCCCGTTTTGAGGTTATCGACAACGAGGTAAAGACCGTATCCCAGCATGAGCAAAACATCCGCAGCGCGATGGAAGAACAGGAAACCGGCGGCAAGCAGATACTTAATTCCATGCTGCACTTAAAAGAGACGAGCGTAACGGTAAGGGAAGGCTCGGAAAGAATGTTGGAATCGGGCAACCACCTGACGAAACAAACGGATGAATTTATAGATATAAGCAACAAAGTCGTAGGCGCCATGAACGAAATAATAAACGGGGCGATGCAGGAGATAAAAGTCGCCGTAACCAAAGTAGACGAAATGAGCAGTGAAAACACTAAAAATTTCGAGGAATTAAAATCGGAATCTTCTAAATTCAAGGTCGATTCGGCGGGAGAAAAGAAAAAAATTATCGTAATAGACGATGAGGCGACCGTTTTAACCATGACAAAAACCATGTTGGAAG
Source organism: Treponema sp. R6D11 (assembly GCF_054786075.1). NCBI lineage: Bacteria > Pseudomonadati > Spirochaetota > Spirochaetia > Treponematales > Treponemataceae > Treponema > Treponema sp. R6D11. Next base: position 10,640 of record NZ_BDHD01000054.1, read on the forward strand.
AGGTTTATGACGTTACTACGGTCAATTCAGGCAAAGAAGCCTTAAAACTGTTTTTCCAAGGGTATACCCCAAATTTGGCGCTATTGGACTTAAACATGGGTGAAATGGACGGATGGGACACCTTCATAAGAATACGGGATTTATCCAAATTGCACGGCGTCCCGATAGCCGTATACTCGGCGTCGGAAGACCCGAAAGACAAAGCCAAAGCGCAGGAAATGGGCGCGGCTGACTATATCATAAAACCTGTTAAAAAAGAAGAATTGACGGCAAGGGTGAAAAAGCTGGTCAAATAGGGTCAAAATGACCCACTTTTTGCTCCAAACCTCCTATTTACTAATATTGACAATTATTATGTTTTTGTATAATATTTGATAAATTGAGTTCTTAGGAGGATTTTAATGAAAATTGCTATTAATGGTTTTGGGCGTATCGGACGCCTCGTATTCCAGGCCTTGGTAGGCCAGGGATTACTTGGAAAAGACAAAATTGACGTAGTGGCGGTGGTCGATCTTTCCACCGACGCGAAATACTTTGCCTATCAGTTAAAGTACGACTCAACGCAGGGTCAGATGGATGCCGACATCGGCACCGACGGCGACGACGTGCTTGTGGTCAACGGCCACAAGATCAAATGTCTGTCCGGCAAGGGCAAGACGCCGGATCAGTTCCCTTGGAAGGATCTGGGAATTGATTATATAGTGGAATCCACGGGTATTTATACCGACGAGAAAGCTTACGGCCACATCGCCGCGGGCGCGAAAAAGGTCATTATCTCCGCTCCTGGCAAATCGAAAGACGAATCCAAGCCGGTTAAAACCATCGTCATGGGCGTTAACGAGAATGAATACGATCCGGCAAAGCACCATGTTCTGTCCAACGCGAGCTGTACGACCAACTGTCTGGCTCCCGTAGTTCATGTAATTCTTAAAGAGGGCTTTGGGATTGAAACCGGC
>NZ_BDHD01000055.1:0-11487 GCF_054786075.1 Treponema sp. R6D11
TCTCGTGGGCTCGGAGATGTGTAATAAGAGACAGAGCTCGCCGTCCGCGTTGCGGTCAGAGTGAGGTATGTAACAGTCTTTTGAAAAGTTATTAATAGCCATTAAAATCCCTCACTTTCGAAAGCACGCCGTTTAAGGCGTAATTTGAAGATGTTTTGTTTAACATGGCGGTCTTTTCGCTCATGGTAATATTTTGCGTTTTTTGTGGAAATTTGTCAATAGTTAAAATGCTTATGAGTGGTATAAGATGTATGCCTAATAAAATACTTGAGGGGTGGCGGAAAAAAAATGACTCGACGGTGAGTCGAGGTGTTTTTTTTCGGACAGGACCCCCAAGTAAATCTTTAGGCATACATCTGCCTTCACTCGGTAATAAATTGTCAAATAGATAATCTACTCAAATCCCTCTTAGTTCGCTCTTGGTTCGTGAGGTTCGTGGTAAAATTCTTACAAAATAATTAACAATAAAAACAAAAAACTTGACACGCAACTCTTTACAGTGTATATTAAATGATATACAATATATAGAGAGGGTATCAAATGGCACAGGTCAATATCCGTATTGATGACGAATTAAAAGCTCGTGCGGACAATATTTTTAACGAATTGGGATTAAACATGAGTACGGCTTTTACAATGTTTATCCGCCAAACAATCCGTCAGGGCGGCATCCCTTTTGAGCTTACAACCAGAAAAGACCCTTTTTATAACTCGGAAAATATGAAAGTTTTACGAAAATCCATCCAAGAAGCAAAAGAAGGTAAATTAACCGCTCACGAACTAATAGAAGATTAACCCATGCAAAAATTATGGACTGATGATGCTTGGGAAGATTATCTTTATTGGCAATCAAATGATAAAAAAACAATTAAACGCATAAATCAACTTATAAAAGATATTGAAAGAAATGGCAATGTTGGAATCGGGAAACCTGAACCATTAAAACACGATTTATCCGGCTGGTGGTCTCGACAAATAGACGATACTCACAGATTGATATATTGCATAGAAGACGACAAAATCAAAATATCAAATTGCCGTACACATTACGGGGACAAGTAAAGTTGAATAAGATACACCTTCTCCTCTTCGTGTCCTTTGTGAGAACTTCTTTCCATAAAAATCTCATTACCCCAGTATCCTTCCCCTATACCCTTCGCCAATACGCTCAAGAGTTTTCTTCACGCTTTCACCGGGTTTTGATTGTTGTTTTAAGTCAATAGTAAATTGATTCATGGAAAAATGGCGGTAAAAAAATAGGCGGTTATACATTTCTTTTTTATTTGCATATAAGTCTTTCAGTTTTTCAGTGTAGGCTTCAAAAATGCCGCCTTTACGCATCTCGCTGTAACCTATTATCCAAACAGGGCAATCTAACGCAGAATGAAATTCAAAAAGAATGTCAGCCATGTTTTTTTGGGAATCTTCAATGGCGCAGGCAATGGAATGTTTGCCGTTTGCCGTTTCCATTTTGACAAGTTCCCGTAATTCAACAGTTCTTGGAGAGTGAATGGGGGTTTTGTTTAATATAATTACGTTTTTTGTAAAATCTATTCCAAGGGACGGGTTGTCGATAAAAAACTTTTTTGCTATTTTGCCGGAATGTCCTACAAGATAACGCCTGTTTTCCGCCGCTTGTTCTCTGCGTCCCGGGTTATCAGCAACAATGATAAGTTTTATTTCATCGTCAATATTTATTTCATCTAACGCTGCATTGTATACAACGGGAGTTTCAACAGTGTATAACGAGTTTTTTCCGTTTGCCCTTGTATCCGCAAGTTCTTGCTGTAATTTTTTAAGTTTAGGCAGGGAGCGGGACAATTCTTCTGTTGTTACTCTAAAATGCTCACGGGCTTTTTTAAACTTGTTCCATGCGCTACTGGTCAAGTTATTTCTCCGTCCACGAGTTAAGCGCCCCTTGAGGCTACTTCCAGTATTAATTCTATTTCGCTTCTGGAACGGTTTGTAGCTTTTGCTATTTCTTCGGTTGACCAGCCCTGACCTTTTAATCTTAGTATGTCTTCGCGATCCTGCGGAGTAACAGAGCCTTCGTTCTTTGAAGGTTTGCCTTTTTCCTTCTCAACTATTCCCTTGGTCAATTTAAGCAGGGACTTTGCGTCCTTATCCAGAGCGATAAGTTCCGTTTCCGTGCGCGCTAGCCATTCGCGGGCGACATTCATGTCGTTAATGCGTTTTTCAATTTGCGCTAACGCTTCATCAAGAGAAGCTATTTTATCTACGGCATTAGACGCTTTTTCATTTTGAGACGCTAACAGCTCTATTGATGTCCGCAGATTATCAAATTGGCTTGCAAGAGACGTAATAATTTTTTCGGCGTTCTTAATCGCGGTTTCCGTCTTTTGCAGGGATTTAAAGTTTTGGTCGATGCCCTCGTTAGTCTGTTCAAGGACTTCGTTCTTTTTCTCGATACGCTGATATTTTTCATTCGCTTCCTTAATTGAATCTTCCAATTTGCGTATCTGCACCTGTACGGCGCTGAGAATGTCATCGGAAGACGAAACTTGCTCAAGTTTTTCCTTAACTGATTGCGATGTTTTAATCAAGTTGGTAAAATCTTTTTCCATTTGATCAATGCGGTGTTGCTCGTTAAGGAACCTTGTCATCTTATTATTTATCTCGTCTTCGGTACGCCTTACGTTGGCTAATTTGTTCTCAAGCTGAGTAATTTCGCTCTTGCGCTGTTCCAATCTGTTAAGATCATCGTTCATTTCTTCTATCTTTTTCTCAAGGTCTTTTTTAAGAGCGCCTGTTTGATCAACTAATTTTTTCTGAGCGGCAAGATCTTTGTTTATATCATCAACGCTCTGGCGGAATAGCGCGATTCGTTCCTCGTTATCCTTCTCGGTTTCTCTGCTACGACGGCGAAGGTCTTCAAAAGAGGCGTCCATTTCGCGTATTCTGTTGTTATTCTGGCTTTGCCATTCGTCCATAGTCTGTTTCGCCTCGCGAGCAGTTTCTTCAAGAGCGGCGTATGCTGTTTTGGAATGTTCAGAAATCTCCTCAATTTCTTTTTCCAAATCTCTTTGTTTTTGTTTGATGGTTTCCTGGACTGAAAGCTGATACTGACCAACTTGTGTCTTAACTTCGTCCTCGGCGGAAATACGCATTCCTTCAAGGTCTTTTTTAATCTGCTCATTAAATGATGAATAATTTTTATCAATATTATTCATGTCTTTTCTTATACTTTCTTCAAAAGCGGCTTCTTCCTGTTTTAGTTTTTCCATATTTGATGTTAGGCGATCGCCCAATGCGGAAATGTTCTTTTTGTGTTCCGCTGTGATAGTTTCTTCCGCGGTTTTCCATTCATTTGTAATTTTTTCGCCTGTGCTTTCAATGCGTTTTTCAAGGTCTGACTGCCATTCTGTAATTTGTTTGCTGATTTCGGAGTTTCGTTTTCCAAGTTCCAGAGCGAATTCTTTTTCAAAGGCGGTAAGTTTTTCTGATACATTGTCATGAGCCTGTTTGCGCAAGCCTTCAAGCTCTTTGTCCATTTCCTCAAGTTCCTTGCGCAGGGATTGAGCCTGGCTGTTAAACGAAGCGACAGTTGTTTCCATGTTGACTGCGGATTCTTTCTTAAACGCCGCAAAATCATTATTAACCCTTGATACGGCTTCCTGCATGGAAAGACGCAGTTCGCTTTCCAGTTTGGCGGCGTCGTCGGCAAGGTTGGTAAGCTGTTTAAACGCTTCGTTGTGGCTTTTGTTGTAATCATCAAGGCGTTTTTCGTTAGCCGCAATAATGTCCCTTTCCGTATCAGCGCAGAGATGTTTCCATTCTTCCATCTGTTTGCCAAGAGCGGCGTTAAGGTTTTCCTGCTGACCTGAAATAGCCGTATCTGATTTTTCTTTAAATTCTTTGATAGCCGCCGATAATTCATTTTGATGAAGGTTGACGGCGGAGTATGTTTTATCTTTAAGATCTTTAAGAACCCCCGTTGTTTCATTTTGCTGTTGGCTGACGGCGGTATTAGTTTTTTCTTTGAGGTCTTTAAGAGCCGCCGTTAATTCGCCCTGCTGTTGATTAACAGAAGAGTAGGTTCTTTCTTTAAGGTCTTTAAGTAATGTTGATAATTCATTCTGGTGAAGATTAACGGCGGAATCATTTTTATCTTTAAGGTCTTTAAGCAAGGTCGACAATTCATTTTGATGAAGATTGACGGCAGTATTATTTTTTTCTTTTAGGTCTTTAAGAACCGCCGACAATTCGCTCTGATGATGATTTACGGCATTATCGGTTTTTTCTTTAATATCTTTTAATGTAGATGTAAGTTCTTCCTGTTGATGATGTTGAAGATTTTTCGCCTGATTCTGCAATTCGGAAAGAGAAGCGTTAAGTTTGGAGATAATTTCGTTCGTTTCCTGCTGTTGTATCCTTACCGCCGCGCCGGATTTTTCTTTTAACTCAGTAAGGCTTGCGCTTATTTCTTTTTGGTTCTGCCTTATTGCCGAATCAAGCTCATCGCGCTGTTCTTTTAACGCCTGTTGTGATTTTGTTTTTAAATCGTTAATGGCAAGATTAAGCTCCTGTTTGGAAGTTAACAAGCTTACGTCCAATTCCTTACGCTGTTTTTCCGCTGATTTTTTTAACTCAAGGAAATTCTGCTTCCAGTCGTTTTGTTGTTGTACAAGAGACGTGTTGACAGTATCCCTTTCTTTTATAAGCGCGTTTGTGATTTCTTCCTGTTGGCGGGCTAGAGAAGACGTTATATCTTCTTTTTGTTTTTTCGCCATGCTGTCAAGTTCTGCGGCGCTCTTAATCCATTCCTGATAATAATTTTTCTGCTTTGTGCTTATATCAAGTATTTCGGCATTCCATTTATCGTGAATGCCTTTAAGTCTTTCATTAATAGAGCCTTGTTCCGTTTTAAGAATATCCTGCGACGATTTTAATTTTTCTTCAAAGAAAGTTTTTATGCTGTTAACTCTTTCCATCGCCTGATCGCGTAATTTTAATAAAGCGGCTTCTTCAATTTTGTCCGCGCGTTTTCCGGCGTTTTCAAGGGCGTCTCTAAAGATTTTTTTTATCTGTTCAATGTCGTGGTTTAATACGGCTTCACGTTCACGTTCAACTTTATTTACCGCTTCGCGGTGTTCTTCTACTTTTCGTTCCAATACATGAGCCGTAGCTTCAAAATCAGAAACAATCGACTTAACTCCCGCCAATACGTCCTTTGTTGATTGTTCCATCGCTTCGGCGTTTTTTCTTTCAAGACGTTCTTCGGTTTCTTCCAAATTTTTCCCGGCGGCTTCTAACGCTTTTTCTACCTGTTCAAATTTTTCCTTAGCTTCGCTTACGCGCCTTCCTGTATTTTCTACAAAGACAGATTCATCTTTAATGCGGTTTAAGTTTTCCTGTACTCTGTCCGTCATTCCAAACAGTTCGTTGAGGGAGGTTTCAAAAGCGCGGATATGTTCTTCTATTTTGGATATAGCCTGAGATTTTTTAGCGAGTTCTTCTTCGGTAAGTTTTTGAATATTTTTCATTAACTGGGCGGCGGCTTTTTTTTCAACTTCCAGATCGATGCCGAAATTTTTTACCGCCATGCTTTTTTCGTCAGCAAAAGAGGCTATTTCTTCTTTGCATTTTTCAGTGTATTTTTTTACTTTCTCAAGCGAGCGGTTATTTTTATCAGTAAATCTATAGAAGATAAGAGCGCACGCTACAATGCCGAGTGTTATTATATTTCCGATTGTAATCATCAGTATTATATCCCCCCCTGAATAATACCCAATGTAATTAATGTAGCATATAATCGAATAATTGGCGATAGTTATTGAAAGAAAAATCGGGTTTTGGACCCTTTTTATACCGAATTTCCGGCAAAAACTTGCTAATCGGCGTTGTTTTTAAGTAATCCTCCGCGGCTCCCGCGATATTGAACGGAAATGTTCTAATCCATGCCGTTTTCATGCCGACATTTTTTGCCCCCGCGACATCGTAAGAAACGCTGTTTCCCACATAGAGGATTTTTTCGGGCGGCAGATTCATTTTGTCAGCCAGTACTGTAAACGACAGTGAATGTGGTTTTAACGCGCCTGAATATTCGGAGCAGTATACTGCGTCCCAGGGTTCGGAAATCCCTAAATATTCAAGTTTTGTTTCTGGAGGAAAGTCCGATAAAAGCCCCAATTTATAGCCTGAATTATGAAGCCCTATAAGCGTTTCTTTTACGCCGTAAAAAATATCGATTTTTTTAAAGAAAGGTTCCCAGCCCCTGTAAATTAAACGCTCGATTTTTTCTTTTATTATTTGCGCCGGAGCGTTCAACAGTCGCGCTGTAACTTCAGCTTGATGTTGATAGAAATTATCATATTGAATTAAGCCGTCTTCCTGTTCTTTTCTGATTATTGTTCTTGTTTTGCCGAAAGCGGCTAATAGGGGTAATTCTTTAATAGCGAAGGGTATCAGTCTTATGTTCAGGCGGTAGTTGGGATACAGGGTTCCGTCAAGATCAAACGCAACGCCTTCAATATCGGTTCGCATTTGATCATTATAGCGGTAATTGTCAAGGATCGAAAGTAGGCGAGACTGGAATTTTTACAAGATTGACATGATGACCGGGATAGCGGTTTCTAAAAGCTGTAAACGATGTTTCCGCCGCACTTTCAAAAACTACAATTTTAAAAAATCCGTTTTCATCAAAATAAGGAATTAACGCGGCTACATGGTAATACTGGCGAAGACGAGGAGTTCCGCGAAGCGATGTAGGGTCTCCCAGTTCCGTATTTACGGCGGCAAGATAAAAACTGTAAGGCTCGTCAATGGCAAGAGTGTAAAGAAGCGGATGCAGTCCTTCAATGGAGTATCCAGCTTCAGGCAAAAAGCCCGGGTAGGAATGGACGACAAGAGCCCCATTTTCATTCATCAGGATATGGGCAAAATCGTTTTTGCGGATTTCAAATTCATCGAGTGAGCGGTACGAAGGAGACCTGAGCGTTCCATTCGCCACCGCCGCAAGATTTCTTATCCAGTCAAGACCGAAAAATATATCTTTTTTTATTTCATAGTTGGCGGTAAAAGAAGAGCCTCTGTCTCCAAACGGCGCTTTAAGCGGAGTAATTCCAAGTCTTTCGCCTGTAATAGGACGCAAAATTCCGTCTATCAGCCATTTTGTAAAACCTGAACAGTTAAAACCCTGCAAGTTGGAAGGCTGCGGCTGTAATGTCTCGATAAAAACAAATCTTCCGTTTTCGTTAACCGCGCCGTCATCGACAAAACGCAAACCTGTAAGCCTTGAGCGTACTTGCGCTACAAACGCTCTTGTTTCCCTGTAGTTGGAAATGTCAGGCTGAAAATACCGCATGGGGAATTTATTTTCTACCAGTCGCAAAATATCGTTTAAAGGCATTGTGTATAAACGCTCAAACGAAACAGCGACAGGTATTGAATGGGCGACATAACCGCCGTATACAACAGCGTCCAAAAGGCACTTGTCCGAATTAAAAGGATGAAACTGAATAAAAGTTTGCTGGTCTGAACGCAGGAATATTTTTATCTGAGTAGCCGCGCCTGTATCTTTACGCCGTGTCAGCATCCATGAGCCTTGAATCCAACCGGGAAATTGCCCTGTCCCTATGCGGTTTGTCGGGCTAGTGCCGCGCGTCAACTCGCGCGATATATGCACCATGAATTCTTCTTTGCCTACTGTAGTGCGTATTTCCACCTTCTCTCCGCTTTCAAGCGTTTCTGTTCTTGGGTACATTGAGAGAACTCTGTCGGGCGTTTCCACCAACCATGAATCTTTAATTTTTAGTCTTACAAGGGAATCGTCTGATATTTTGGAAACAGGCAGATCAAGACCGCAGACCGGGGAGACATTTAATAAAATAAACAAAATAACGAAAAATACAGGCATAATTACTTCTATTATCGGTCTTTTTTCGTTATACTTATAGTAGGGAACCTCTAAAAACCTCGGTTAGGTTTTTAGAGGTTCCTCGAAGAAAATCGCTAATTCATTAAAACGTAAAGAGTTATTGTAAAGCGATTTTCTTCATAGGTTATGAAAACATCTAAAAACTGAAGTTTTTAGATGTTCCCAGTAGTATGGAGGGTCAAAATGAAGCTATATAGCCGTGGTCAGGTGTTATTTTTCTCGATTTTAAGCGCCGTTGTAGTCCTGCTTTTTGTCGCGGGTTTTGGGCTTGTAAAGCCCCTTTTTAAGTCAAATATTGATTCCGCCGTTTTGTCGGAACAAGAGACCGAGACGGACGAATTTGCTCTGGTACAATCTGAATATAAGATACTAAACACAGCCGACAATACTCAATATTCCGACAACGAGCGTGAAAATATCGATATCTATGAAAAATTAAATTCAGCCGTTGTAAACATAACTACGGAAACTATGGCGATAAACTGGTTTCTTGAGCCGGTTCCTCAAGAAGGCAGCTCCGGCTCCGGCTCCATTATTGACAGACGTGGCTATGTTCTTACCAATAACCATGTGATACAAGACGCTCACAAGGTCTTTATCAACTTGGCGGACGGCTCTCAATTTGAGGGGACAGTTGTAGGCGTTGACAGCGAAAGCGATTTGGCGGTTTTGAAATTTACCCCTCCCGCAGGAATGGTATTACAGACAATTCTCTACGGCGATTCTAAAAGCTTAAAAGTAGGGCAGAAAGTTTTGGCGATAGGCAACCCTTTCGCCCTTGAACGCACTTTAACAGTAGGGATTGTTTCAGGTTTGGGTCGTCCTGTTCAAACGGGAAGAAACCGAATAATCCGAGACATGATTCAGACTGACGCATCGATAAACCCGGGCAATTCAGGTGGTCCGCTTTTGGATACTCAAGGCAGAATGATTGGAATTAACACGATGATATATTCCCCATCAGGCGGCTCTGTAGGCATTGGTTTTGCCGTTCCTGTTAATACCGCCAAACGTGTCGTAAACGAGCTTATTCAATACGGAAAAGTCCGCCGAGGCTGGATAGACGCGACTGTCGTTCAGCTTTTCCCGAGCCTAGTCCGTTATGCGAAATTACCTGTAGAAGCGGGGCTTCTTATTTCACGCACCAAAAAAGGCGGTCTTGCCGAAAAAGCCGGCTTACGCCAGGGCAATGAGCCTGTGCAATACGGACGCAGCGTAATTTATCTTGGCGGCGACATTATCACTTCCATAAACGGCTTAAAGACAAACACTCTGGCTGACCTTTACGCCTCGCTAGAAGCAAGCAAGCCAGGCGATGTTGTAAAAGTGGAAATAATGCGTGGCGGGCAGACTACTACTTTGCAGATAACATTGGCGGACAGGGAAGAAGTGATGAATTAGCGGAAGGAATATGGAAAATCTGGCGGAAAGAATTGATATTATAAAAGAATCTATTCTCAAAAATGTTCAGGCTAAATATATCTATTTATTTGGTTCTTACGCTTATGGAAATCCAACTGAAAAAAGCGATATAGATATTTATTTAGTTACCCCTGACAATATTGTAAATATGATGGAAATTTATACAAAAATAATGGTAGATTTAAGTCTAAAAAAAATATTTTTTGTTGATTTATTGTTAAACAGAGAAAGTGTATTTAATACAAGAAAAAAAGAAAATATCCTTGAAGAAACAACATCACATCGGGAGAACATCAAATAATTTTAAGCAAAGACGGATACAAAGACAGAAAATTTAATGTTACTTTGTTTAACACAAGCAGACTTGTTGTCTCTATCGAAATGGAAGTAATACAGGGAACCGTTCTTGTTTCCGTCCGCAAAGCGGCAGGCAGTCCCGATACGCTTGCACTTAATCCGCAAATATCAGCGGCAGCGTTAGACGAAACTGTTACAATTAATTTATTGAATGACAACAAAACGCAAATAAATCTGCCTGAAGGATACCGAACAATAAGAGCGAGGGCTTTCGGTTGGGAAGACGCTTCAGTAACTGTGCTTGTAAACGAACAGACGGCGGTAAACGCCGATATTATTATGAAGCCTGCTGTTTTTAAGCTTGCAAACGTATCCCAAAGCAGAAAGCGGTTTAACCCGACAAATTCAAGCGTTCTTGGTGTTACGGAATTCCGTTTTGAAGTTTCCGCTCCGGGGACTGGAACAATTATAATTACGGACAACGGCGGCGAGGTTGTATACGAGAAACAGCTTGACAATTTTGAAACATGGCTTCAATCCGCAACTTGGAATGGCAGGGACTTAACAGGAAAAGTTTTACCGCAGGGGATTTATACAGTAACAATAAAAGCGTCAGCCTTGCATGAAATTTCTAATGACGAGGCAAAAACGTCAACCTTGCAACTGGAAACCGAAATAAATTATTCATTCAGTATTTTTCCACTCTCCACAGAAAGCGTTGTTTCAGGGCTTGCCTTCACTCCCCTGCCCCACACGCTTCCCGCTGGTAGCTTTCAATTTGAAGCAGGCTTAATTTTTAAGGATTTTCAAATGCCGTCAGCTAACGTGCAGGAAAACGGCGTTATTTCAGGATTGCCATTTAAAATCAGCATGAGGGCATCTCCTGTAAACAAGCTTGAACTTACAACTGTCTTTAACATAAATCCGTTATTTGAAAACCAAACAGGCTGGGGCGTTTCAGGTTCCCTAAAATTCAACATTCTTGACGGCGGTACAATTCCCTTCGCCATGTCAGCCGCCGCTTCTTACTCATGGGCTGGAAAAAATGGGGAAGAACCTTTAAGCCCCGGACGCGGAGCCGGTCTTTACCTACCCCTTTCGCTGGAACTGGCAAATTTCTCTCTTGCCCTATGCCCTGCAGCATTTTGGCTTGGTCCCGAAGGAATTACTCCTGAATTTTTACTTTCAGCAGGGGTAATGTACAAGGGCGATTGGTTTAACGCAGGGCTTTCCGCAAGAAGCGAATTTAATTTTGCAGATAACGCAAAAAACCCTAGAATTCTAGCGGGAGCGCAAGTTTACTTTTTCCCACCGCCGTCAATTTTTTACTTTTCATTGCAGGGAGGAATGTGGAAACACGGAGAGTTATCAGGTATCTACGGCGGACTAGGGCTTGGGATTGTTTACTAGGGAAGTAGGCATGATTTACAAATTTACCATTCTTTTGGTTTGCCATTTGGCGGGGTAATGTTAAAACTTTCTCCTGATGGTTCAATTAATATATCATTTTTTAAACACCTGAATTATTTACAATATCAATTATTTTTTTCATTGGGTCAATCTTTCTAATACGTTCTACCGAATTGATAGAATAGTCCACATCTTCTTTTTTTATTTCTATCCTGTGAGGATAACGTATCTCATTAGTAAATTTGTTCAACAAACTACATTCTGTTCTGATGTTTTCAAAGTTTTTATCTTTTTCAATACACAATTCAAGCAATAAAAGCAAATTATGTGTTTTTTCAGGTATAATGTCATTATATGATAAATAACCTTTCAAATATTTCTCTGTTGATTGGGCGCAATGATAACAAATTATCTCATAAGGTTTACGAACTTGCCCATATAATATTTGAGCGGAATATAAA
>NZ_BDHD01000056.1:0-10878 GCF_054786075.1 Treponema sp. R6D11
GCATTGCAACCGGTGTTACAACAGGTTTTATTGTAACATTTGAATCCAATGGCGGCACTTCCGTTCCAAGCCAGAACGTAGCAGACGGCGGTTTTGCGACACGTCCGGCGAACCCCACCAAAAGCAACTATATTTTTGACTACTGGTACAAGGATACAGCGTTTACCAGTCCTTACTATTTTAATACCCATGTAACCGCTAATATCACTCTTTACGCCAAGTGGGTTGCAAATTCTGATAACGAATATACTACTGGTCCAGGTACAGGTAATATAAATGTAATATGGATACCCGGCGGAACATATTTGATGGGCAGTCCAGCAAGCGAAAAAGGACATAAAAATTCTGAAGTACCGCAACATGAGATAACCTTGAGCGGTTTTTACATGGGCAAATATGAGATAACGCAAGATCAGTATAGGGCGGTAATGGGAAGCAATCCAAGTGAATTCTCCGATAGTGGTAATTGGAATCGACCTGTAGAGCGTTTAACGTGGATTGATGCCATAAAATTCTGCAACCAATTAAGCTACAAGGAAGGGTTAGAGCAGGTTTATAATATAGCTGGTAGTGATGTAACGGCGGACTTTAGCAAAAACGGTTATCGTTTACCTACCGAAGCGGAGTGGGAATACGCATGCCGTGCGGAGACAACAACCGCATTTAACAACGGAAATAATGATTATAACAATACCGCATCGGTTAGCGAAGTGGCATGGTTTGGGTACAACAGCAGTAATTGGACTCATGATATAGGAAAGAAAAAACCTAACGCATGGAAATTGTATGACATGCATGGCAATGTATTTGAATGGTGTTGGGACGCTTATGACGAAAATTATTATTCAAAAAGCATTTCTGCGATTAATCCGACCGGTCCTAATAATTCCGACAGCAAAGTAGTGCGTGGCGGAAGCTGGGAAAATCCTGATTATTCATTGTTGCGTTCGGCTGCCCGCACCGGTTACTTCTGGAACTATTCTTCACACGACATAGGTTTCCGTGTAGTGCGGCATAAATAAGTAACGCATAAGTTAGGTAGAGCCGCCAAGAAATTGGCGGCTCTTTTTTATGTTCGTGTGGTTCGTGTTGGTTCGTGGTAAAAAATTATTCGTTCCTATTCGTGTTGGTTCGTAAACCCTACACGTCTTTAGGTCTTGTATCCTGCACCCTTACCGCTTTTCCTTCGGAAATCGGCAGACTGCCGCTTTCGTGCAATTCCACCCTTGGGCTGATTGAGATTGACGCTTGCAGCGTTTCCTTAATTTTTTCTTTAAGAGCGTTTAATGGGCGGGTGTCGTCCATGAAGGTGTTGGCGCTTACTTCGGTTTTTACAGTCAGTCTGTCTAAAACGCCGTCTTTTTCCACAACGATAAGGTAATTGTTACCGACTTCCTTCATGCTCATAATCACTTCTTCAATTTGACTTGGGAAGACATTTACTCCGTTTATGATAAGCATATCGTCGCTACGCCCTGTTATGCGATGAAGCCTGCGGTGAGTTCTTCCGCATTTGCACGGCTCCGTATAAAAAGATGTAAGGTCTCTTGTGCGATAACGCAAAATAGGCGTTGCTTCACGGCAGAGAATTGTAAGAACAAGCTCGCCAATTTCTCCGTCTTTTACAGGTTCAAGTGTGTCGGGATTAACAATCTCCGCTATGTATCCGTCCTCCCAGATGTGAAGTCCGTCCTTGCATTGGCACTCAAAGGCTACACCCGGTCCGTTCATTTCAGAAAGTCCGTAAGAATTAAAAACATCGATTTTTAACAGTGCTTCTATACGCCGTCTTGTGTCCTCGGAGTAAGGCTCCGCTCCGGCAAACGCTCGTTTAAGAGAGAGATTTTCTCTTGAAACGCCTGCTTCCTTCATTTTTGTTTCAAGGTGCAGAAGGAAACTTGGAGTAGCATGTAACACAGTAGTTCCGTAATCCTGCATCATTCTGAACGGGCGGGCTGTTTTTCCCGCTCCCGCCGGTATTACAAGCATTCCCACTTCTTCGCCGCCTTGATGCATTCCCAGCCCGCCAGTGAAAAGACCGTAAGTTATCATGTTTTGGAACACGTCGCTTTTAGTACAGCCTGTTCCGTAGATACAGCGAGCCATATAATTCGCCCATTGTTTAATGTCGTCTTTGTTAAAATAAATTGTAGTGGGAATTCCGGTAGTACCGCTTGAAGCGTGAAGACGCACAACATCATCTTGTGGAATACTTAAAAATCCGTAAGGGAAGCCGTCTCTTAAATCGTTTTTAGAAGTAAAAGGAATTTTTTTAAGATCGGCAAGCGACTTAATGTCATCGGAACTTTTTATTCCCGCTTTTGAAAGCCGCTCTTTGTAAAAAGTTGTCCGCAAGGCATAGCCCACCTCGGTTTTTAATTTTTTCAGTTGTAGTGCTTCAAGCTGTTCTCGAGGCATTTTTTCTATTTCAGGTTGCCAATATTGAAAATCCATGTCAGGCGCTTCCGGCTGTTTTACAGGCAGTCTGCCCGAGTTTAAAAGCCTTAGCATTTGCCTGCGCGATTTTCTCGTCTTTTTTTGAAAACACTTCGGTAATTGTTTTTTCAAGACTTTCGGCTTTTAACGGAAGAAAGCACGATGCCGCTCCCACCATGACTGTATTTACAGTTTTTGCAAGCCCTGCTTCTTTTGCCAAAGCAACTGCCTGAATAATCCGCCATTTTGGAAGTTTTTTTACAGTGGAATGAACGCCGTTAATATCGGGATAATTGGCGATATTGTTAAAAGGCTCTGCCGCCGTAACAAGAATGCCATTCGGTTTTAGGTATGACACATAACGCAAACTTTCAAGCGGTTCCATAGAGATTATTAAATCCGCGCCGCCCTTTGGCACAAGATCACCAGCTATTTTTTTATCGGCAATACGCAGAGAAGCTAGAACCGCCCCCCCTCTTTGCGCCATGCCGTGTACTTCGCTTTGGCGCACCTCAAAACCTTCGTTCATTGCCGCTTGCGCGATAATGGAAGCGACAGAAAGAACGCCCTGTCCTCCGACACCTGCTAAAATTACATCGTATTTCATATGTCTATTATTGCGTAAAATAGGGAAAAATACCAGTGCGATAAAACGTCATTTTACTCGATTTCTTTTCCGCAATGCGGGCATTTTTTGCTATTATTACCCTTGTATAGTTCTTCCATAAACCCAGAACAAATTATACCGCTTGGAAGGGCTACTATCATAATTCCAAGCAAGGATATAATAGCGCCGCATATTTTTCCGATAATAGTTATCGGGTAATAATCCCCGTACCAGACGGTAGTAAAAGTAGAAACAGCCCACCACAATGTTTCTATTATATTGGGAAATATATCCGGTTGAGCCGTATTTTCCGCATAGTACATTACAGTAGCGGAAATAAAAATCATAATAACCGTTAATACAATGGTAGAGATCAATTTTTCTTTTTCTTTCTTTAAAACTTTTCCTATAATATTCATAGCTTCGCTGTATCTGCCTAATTTAAAAACTCTGAACATTCGTAATACCCGCAACACTCTTAAGAATCTAAGATCGACTCCTACTATAAACGGAATATAGAAGGGGAGTATTGCCGCCAGGTCAATTAACGCGGCGAAAGAGAAAAAGAATTTTAATTGCGGAAATTTTGAGTCAGGATACAGATAATTCGCCGTCCATAATCTTAATAAATATTCGGCGGTAAAAATAATGATAGAAAACACTTCAAAACAATTAAGAAAAAACGCAAAGTTTTCGCTTATTGAATTAAAAGAAGACGCTATTACGGCAGCTATATTTACGCAAATCAGAGTGATAATGGAAATATCAAATATTTTACTTACACGGTCGCCTTCCTCAGCGGGTTCAAGTATTTCAAAAATACGTTTTTTTGTCATGTTAAACCTCCAAATAATTTAATATATTCTCTTACATTTACCTTGAAGACTTTTTAATTTTTTTAGCGTCAAATAAAAGATCAAAAACATCGGCGGCAGTTTCTGCAAATTCAACTTTTATGCATGAGCGAATGTCCTTATCTAGCTCGTTCCAGTCTTCCATGTTGTCTTTTGGAAGAAGCACCGTTTCCATTCCGTTTCTGATAGCGGCAAGCACTTTTTCTTTTAATCCGCCGATGGGAAGAATTCTGCCTGTGAGGGTAAGCTCACCTGTCATGGCGATACACGGACGTGGCGGAACTTTGCAAAGGGTGGAGAGCAAAGAAGAGGCGAGGGTAACGCCTGCGGAAGGTCCGTCCTTGGGGATTGCGCCTTCGGGAACGTGTATGTGGAAGTCGGATTTTAACAAATCTTTGGCGATAAAATTGTATTTGTTTCCCATACTGCGCAAGTATGAAAGAGCGATGCGGGCGCTTTCTTTCATTACATCGCCTAAGTTTCCGGTTATTAAAAGTTCTCCGCTTCCGGCATAACGGATTGTCTCAACAGGCAGAACCGTTCCGCCTGTTTCCGTCCAAGCAAGCCCGTAAGTTACGCCGACTCTGGCTTCCCTGAAAACAACGTCTCGCTTGTATTTTTTCTTGCCAAGCAATTTTTCCAAATTAGCCGGCGTTATAATTTTATTGAATTCCGATACGGCTTTGTCTTTTCCGTAACCTTTATTTACAGCGTCTCTTGCTATGCGTCTGATGCATCTTGCCGTCTCCCGTTCAAGGTTACGCACTCCCGATTCCATTGTCCAAAAACGGATAATGTTTTTTATCGTATCGTCCCTAAATGTTATTTTAGCGGAAGATAATCCGTTTTCGCGTAACTCTTTTGGCACTAAAAACTGTTTTGCTATGCTTAATTTTTCATTTTCACCGTAACCGGGAACCTCGATTATTTCCATGCGGTCGAGTAGGGGATACGGAATGGAGTGCAGTGAATTTGCCGTTGTTAAAAACATTACTTTGGAAAGATCGTATTGAACTTCAAGGTAATGATCCACAAAAGTTGAGTTTTGTTCGGGGTCAAGCACTTCAAGCAAGGCGGATGCGGGGTCTCCTCGGAAGTCGCTGGAAAGTTTGTCAATTTCGTCTAACAAGAAAACAGGGTTGGTCGTGCCAGCCTTGCACATGGACTGAATAATTTTACCGGGTAGAGCGCCCACATAAGTTTTTCTGTGTCCGCGAATTTCCGCTTCATCGCGCACGCCGCCCAATGAAATACGCACAAAGTTTCTGCCAAGGGCGCGGGCGACAGATTTTCCAAGACTTGTTTTTCCAGTACCGGGCGGTCCCACAAAGCAAAGAATAGGTCCCTTTACGGAACTTGGAATTGATATTTTCGCGTTATTTTTAACAGCTTCGTTTTTTATCGCTTCATCTTTTAGTGCGTCTTTAAGAATATCATCTTTAATAGCTTCGTCTTTAATTGTCTCGTCTTTAAGAACAATGTCCTTAAACGCATCATCTTTTAAGGCGTTATCTTTAAGCGCTTCACTTCTATTAACTTCATCGGCAAGCAGTTGGCGCACGGCTATAAATTCAATTATACGGTCTTTGGCTTTTTTCATGCCAAAGTGATCTTCATCAAGAATTTTTTCCGCTTCGGCAAGATCAACGGAATCCGTCGTGTAATTGCTCCACGGAAGATCCGCTATCCATTCAAGGTATCCGCGTAAAACCGCCGCTTCCGGCGAAAGAGGCTGGAGTTTTCTTAATCTTTTTATTTCTTTTTCAGTTTTTTCCTTAACTTCAAGCGGCGGATTTTTTTCAGTAATACGTTTTTCAAGAATGGCAAACTCGTCTTCTATTTTATCCTTGCCAAGCTCTTTGTTAATTTCACGTAACTGCTCATTAAGGATATATTCGCGGTGGCGTTTATCCATTCGCCTTCTTACTTTGCCGGAAATATTTTTTTGAATCCCATAAATTTCATTTTCTTTTTCCAGCATTTCAAGGATCGAAAGAAACCTTTCCCTTGTATCGCCGTATCCTAACAACTCGATTTTTTTCTCTGATTTTATATATATGGCGTTACATACAAGGTTAGCCAATCGTTCCGGGTCTTCCGCTTTTTCCACTGCGGTAAGGGTGTCGGGTCCTATTCTGCCTGAATATTCGGCGTATTGGGAAAATGATTTTTGTACGCTGCGCATTAACCCTAAATCTTCGGAGCTTAAAGGTTCGCTTAATCCGATTGTTCTAATCGGCTCCACCCTTACCATAGAAAAATTTTGATGCGTGTTAATGGAGAGTATTGTCCCTCGGTATTCGCATTGAAACACAACGCGGAAAGTGTTATCGGGAAGTTTTAAGTGCGATATGATTCTTACCACAGTGCCGATGGCGTAAGGTTCGTCTGATGAAAGGCGAAGCTCGTTCTTTTTTAAGCACGCCGCAAAAAGACGGTTGTCTCTTTTTAACGCTTCATCTAACGCCGCAATGCCGGGTTTATAAGTAATAAAAATTGGAACCACTGTCTGCGGAAAAAGCACAAGGTCACGCAACGGAAGCAGGGGAAGGTCTTCATCGGAAAGTTCTTCCGTTCCCGAATAATCGTAGAATAAAGCGCTTTTATCCTTAAAACGGGAAAAGAACCCGAATGGGGAACCCCTCTTTTTTTCTCCTGCGATTTTTTTCACGGCGTTATGCGCTCTTTTGCTTCTGCTCCAGATATATTATCTGCGGCGGTTCTGATTTTTCCACTGTATCTTGGGAAATTATTATTTTTTTTTTGCCCGGGACTGAGGGAATTTTAAACATAATGTCAGTCATAAGTTTTTCTACAATCGCCCTTTAACCGCGCGCTCCTGTTTTTTGTTTTATCGCCTTGTCCGCTATCGCGTCGATAGCTTTTTCAGTAAATTCAAGTTTTACATTGTCATAAGCCAACGAAGCCTGATACTGGCGCACGATAGCGTTACGAGGCTCCGTGATAATGCGTTTTAAATCATCGAGTTTTAACTCTTCAAGCCCGACGGTAATGGGGAGCCTTCCGATAAATTCGGGAATCATTCCAAAGCGGATTAAATCATCGGGGTGCATTGCGTCGTAAAGCTCCCTTAAAGATTTTTCTCCGCCTGTCGCTTCCGAGCCAAAGCCCAACGGGTGATTCACAACGCGCTGGGCGATTATTTTATCCAGTCCTACAAAAGCTCCGCCGCAAATAAAAAGAATATTTGTAGTGTCAATCCGTATCATTTCCTGATTGGGATGTTTTCTTCCGCCTTGAGGCGGAACAGAGGCTACAGTCCCCTCAATAATTTTTAAAAGCGCCTGTTGAACGCCCTCGCCTGAAACATCGCGTGTAATGGAAATATTTTCGCCCTTGCGCGCAATCTTGTCTATTTCATCAATGTAGACAATGCCCCTTTCCGCGGCGGAAATATTGCCGCCTGCGCTTTGTATCAGTTTAAGAAGAATGTTTTCTACGTCTTCGCCGACATATCCGGCTTCCGTAAGAGTTGTAGCGTCTACAATTGCAAACGGAACTTTTAATTTTTTCGCCAAAATTTTTGCAAGTAACGTTTTGCCGGTTCCCGTAGGACCGATTAACAGAACGTTGGATTTTTCAATTTCAACTTCTTCGTTTTCTTTTGAAGGGTTCGCTATTCTTTTGTAGTGGTTGTAAACGGCTACGGAAAGCGCTTTTTTAGCGTTATCCTGCCCGATGATAAAAAGATCGAGGTACGCTTTTATTTCTTGAGGCGTAGGAATATCGCCTGTAAAATGCGAGGTAAGCTCATGTTCCTCCTCGCTTAAAATTTTGCGGCAAACTTCTATACATTCATCGCAAATAAAAACATCATTGGGTCCGGCGATTAATCTGCGCGCCATGTCCGCGCTTTTTCCGCAAAAAGAGCAGACTCTTTCAAATACTTCAGGTCCATTACGAAGTTTTGCCATTTTTTTCCCTCGTTAATATGGAGTCGGCTATGCCGTACTCGACCGCGTCTTGCGCTGACATAAAAAAGTCTCTTTCCAAGTCCGACGCGATTTGTTCTATTGATTTTCCTGTGTGGTTGGCAAAATATTCGATTATTAATTTTTTAAGACGGACAATTTCTTTTGATTGAATACCGATGTCCCGCGCCTGTCCTTGAGCACCGCCCCACGGCTGATGAATAAGCACCCTTGACGACGGAAGAACTTTTCGCTTTCCAACGGAACCGGCAGTTAAAATAAGCGCCGCCATGCTTGCCGCTTGTCCAAGGCAAATTGTTTGAACGTCCGATTTTAAATGTTGAATTGTGTCGTAAATAGCAAGGGCGGCGGTTACCGAACCGCCGGGGGAATTTATGTAAAGGTTGATGTCCTTGTCAATATCCTGACCGTCCAGAAACAAAAGCTGGGCTACGACAAGATCGGCGGATATGTCATTTATCTCCCCATCTAAAAATACGATACGATCTTTTAAAAGTCGGGAAAAAATATCGTAGGAACGTTCACCCATTCCTGTTTGTTCAATTACCATTGGAACCAGACTGCTCATTTTTATACTCATACCCTAAATTTAACCATTATCTGACATAAAATCCAGATAATTCTCCTTTTTCCCTTGTTTAAAGCTGTTTTCCGCAAACATCATGTCTGTAATTTTCTTTTCTCTTATGTCTTCTTTTAAGTAAAATACTGCTTCTTCGTTATAATGTCTTTTAACTTCGTCAACTTCGGCTCCGCTTGCCGCCGCAATCGACTTAAATTCCTGTTCTACATCTTCATCGGAAACTTCAATTTTTTGCTCTTCCATTAAAGTTTCGATTATCAATCTTGAGTGGAGAGCCTTTTCCGCCACTTCGCGCCATTCTTTGCTTTTTTCTTCTGTGTTCATCATTTGGGCGATTGTTTCGGGGTTCATGTTGTAGTAACGGGCAAGCTGCCGCCAGCGTCCTTCAACTTCCGCCCTAATCATGGATTCGGGCAGAACAACAGGAGTATTTTCTATAATTTTCTTTAAAAGTTCGCTTAATTTTCTTTCCCGCAGGCGGTACTCCAAACTTTTGGTTAATTTGTCTTTTATGTTGTTTTTAAGATCTTCCAAAGTTTTAAACTTTTCATCAACGTCCTGCGCCAAATCATCGTCAAGTTCAGGGAGTTTTTTCTCTTTAAGGGCAGTAAGCGTTACTTGTATTTTCCTTGAATTGCCCGCGAGAGCCGCATCAAAATGATCTTTCTCAAACTTTTTTGTAAACTCTTTTGTCTCGCCTTTTTTCATACCGATTATTTCATCGTCAAATTTGTAGATATTAGTTCCTGAATCTAGTGTAAAAACAAAATCCTTACGCTGCATACTGGGATTTTTTTCGCCGTTCTCATCAAAGAACTGATAATCAATGGTAACGACATCGCCTTTTCTCGCCGTAGCGTTGTCGTCCCTATCCATGACTATGGCGTTTCGCTCGCGTATTTCATCGAGTTCTTTATCAATGTCTTTTTTCTCAATTTCCGCATAAGGGTACTCAACATTTAACCCCTTCCATTGACCGATTTTCACTTCGGGCAGAACATCATAAGTTACGGAAAATTGCAGGTCTTTGTCGAGATCAAAATCCGGTTTGTCTTTAAGCTCCGGCGTGGAATAGGGCAGGGGTTTTTCGTTGCGAGGCAGATTTTCGTCTTTAAAAATCTCCTGTAAAGACGCTTCCATGACACGCCCCAAAGCGTCGTCTTTAAGGGCGTCGCCGAATTTCCGCTCCAGAACTTCCCGTGGGACTTTCCCCTTGCGAAAACCGGGCAACTGCATTTCTTTGGTATATTCCTCTATCATCTCGTTATAGCGAGAGCGCACGTCCTCTTTGGGGATAGTAACGCTTAAGGATACATTTGATTTTTCAAGCCGTTTTAATTCTTTAGTAATAGCCACAATTTTCCTCTATATTTTATTCTTTTACTGCGAGAGAAGGGACTTGAACCCTTATGCCTGCGGCACCAGATCCTAAGTCTGGCGTGTCTGCCAATTCCACCACTCTCGCCTGTATGCTACCGCAATGGCGAGTCTCTGGGGGTATTGTATCAATTTTTGGGGATTTATGTCAATGTAGGAAGGAATGGGGATAATTGACCATATTTCAGCATTTTGATAGTATATTTGCAGGTTTGGACCGTTAGCTCAGCTGGTAGAGCAGCAGACTCTTAATCTGCGGGTCGGAAGTTCGATCCTTCCACGGTTCATGGGTTAATTGTTTATGTTGTAAGGAATTACGGAATGACTTTTCCAACAGTTTCTCTGAATAAAATGGCACTGTGCATTAATTGTGCAGGAATCCCAATTCAGGAGATGTTGTTTATGTCAAGAATATTCGAACCTTATGTGATCACATGGCGTAAAGATTCAGAAACTTTTCAGTTCAATCTTAATTTCGCCTACGGTTTGAACAGTCGCGTATGCGCCGAATGGCGACGGAAAAGTTTTTACAATTTGCCAGATGAACTGGCACTGTTTCGAAACCCTAAGACGAAGGCTGAAGCTAAGACTGGAGTCGATGCACTTATCGCTTTTTTAAGAAACAAACAACAAGAAGAAGGTGTAGCGCCAGCGGACGTGTAATAATTGAAGATATAACAGTTGGGACTTGGATAGAAAAAGAAGTACCGCTAGGGATACCCTTCTGGAAAATGAAATGCTAAAACTTTTTCAAACTGGGGTGCTTCTGCGGACAATAAAATTAGCCGTTTGCGCCATTATGTTCCTTTCGAATCTACGCCAGGCTGAAATATTCGCGCTTAAACCTGAAGATTTGGATTGGGTTACTCCAAAAATTACCGTCAAAAGAGCGTGGCAAAATTTTGACAATAAAGAAAAGAGAATTTTAGAACATACAAAAGGAAAAAAGAACAAATTGTCCCATTTGATCCCGTCTTGCAAGAAGCCATAAAAAAATTATGGAAAGAAAACGGGCAACATGAATTTGTCCTATGCTGGAAAAATGAAAGACTCATGGATCGTCATGGA
>NZ_BDHD01000057.1:0-10860 GCF_054786075.1 Treponema sp. R6D11
GCAGAATATACAAAGGAGGAATTATCATGAACAAAGCCACGGAAGCCCTAAAACCGGCGCTTGCAAAAGCGGGAGTTCAGCCTGTGGGACAGGCGATTATTTGCACTGTCAAAGGCGACCAACATGATATTGGAAAAAATCTTGTAAAGATGATGATTGAGGGCAAGGGAATAGAAGTTGAAGACCTTGGCGTAGATTGCGACACTCAATTAGTGGTGGACAAGGTAAAAGAAACCAAGGCGAAAGTTCTCTGCCTTTCCGCTCTTCTTACAACAACGATGGGTGTTCAAAAAGACGTAATTGACGCGTTAAAAGACGCGGGCGTAAGGGACAAGGTAAAAGTTATGGTAGGCGGCGCTCCCGTTACGCAGAGTTTTGCAGATGAGATAGGCGCGGACGCTTACACGCCCGATGCCGCAAGCGCGGCGGAAGTTTGCAGGGCTTTTTATTAATCTATTTTTCGTGTATATTGGCGCAGTTTCTCAATTACTTTTTCAACATCAAGCGGTTTGCTGATATGGTCGTCCATACCTGCCGCAAGGCACGCTTCAATATCATCTTTAAAAACATTCGCGGTCATCGCTATTATTGGTAATCTCCCGCGCTCACACTTTGGTATCTCTCGTATGCGGCGCGTCGCTTCAAGTCCGTCCATTATAGGCATTTGAATATCCATAAATACTATGTCGTATTTTTCGGGAGCCGCTTCCATTTTCTCTACAGCTTCTTTGCCGTTTTCCGCGCAGTCGATAACAAGACCTGTATTCTCCAACAATGTTATAAGTATTTCACGATTAATTTCTACATCTTCGGCAAACAGAAGTGTTTTGCCAAGGAATTCCCCGTCGCCCGCCGCACGGCTTTCAGAGACATTTTCTATACCCAAACAATCGTTTACACAATCAATGATTGTTGACGACAGCAGCGGTTTTAACAAACACTTATCTACGCCAGCGCGTTCCGCCTCGTCTTTTATCTGAGCCCAATCCAATGCCGTAATCATTATCACCACAGACTGTCTGTTTCCTGTATCTTGTTTAATTTTTCTAGTCAGTTCTATGCCGTTCATTCCCGGCATATTCCAATCAATAAAGTATATGTCATATTTCCCGCGTTCCTCAATTAAGCGGCAAGCTTCAAAACCATCACTTGCCACATCGCATTTTACATCAAGTTGTTCAAATATATTTTTAAATTGACTTCGTATTTCAAATATATCATCGACTGCTAAAATCTTGATATTTTTCCAATTCACGCTGGAAGCAAGCAGTGAATGGGAGTTTTTATCGCCGCGTAATGCCTTTATAGTAAAAATAAATCGCGCTCCTTTTCCAAGTTCCGACTCAACCCAAATTCTGCCGTCCATAAGCTCAACTATTCTTTTAGATATGGCAAGCCCTAATCCTGTCCCACCGTATTTGCGGCTTGTTCCGCTTTCAGCCTGTTCAAAAGCGTTAAATAATTTTTTCTGTTGATCTGGAGATATACCTATCCCGCTGTCGGCAACTTCTATGCGCAGTTCACAGTTTCCATCTGTCTCGTTAAGCAGAGACGCCGCAAGATGAATATTACCGCCTTCAGGCGTAAATTTTACCGCGTTGGACAACAGGTTAGTTATGACTTGCGCCAAACGTTGGTCGTCCCCTACAAGGAAACGCGGAATGTTACTATCTACATTAGCTGTCAATTTCTGTTTCTTTTCATCTACACGGAAATTAATGATTGTCAGCGTCTTTTGCAGTGTTTTTTCAAAATTATATTCAACTGATGCAAGTTCCAGTTTGCTTGCTTCAATCTTTGCCATATCAAGCACGTCATTTATTACACCTAATAAGTGAGAAGACGCGTCACCGATTTTCTCTAACGCATAATCTTTTTGGTTTATATCCTTAGCGTTCTTGCCTATTGTTGTCATTCCTATAATTGCGTTCATCGGCGTTCGTATTTCGTGGCTCATGGTGCTTAGGAATGTGCTTTTCGCGCGGTTAGCGGCTTCCGCCTCCTCTCTTTGCTTGTCCTTGATCATCATCTTATTTTTGGTATCGGTAATATCCATCAGCGCGCCTGCGACGCGTATGGCGTTACCGTCCTTGTCGCGAATGGATTCTCCAGAAGCGCGGTAATAGGCGTACTCACCTGTTTTGCGTAACAGGCGGTATTCTACGTCGTATGGCGTCTTGCCTGTTTTGTCGAGCATATGTTTTGCAAAAGCGTTAAGTGTCGCTTCTTTGTCCTCTGGATGCAACAGGTTGCTCCAACTGCTAAGCAAGTTGGGGAAATCATTTTCGTCCGTATATCCAAGCATATGCCTGAACTCGTCAGACCATACGAAAGTGTTGGACGGATTTATAGGATCGTTCTGCACCACTTCCATATCCCACAAACCTATCTTAGACGCCTGAACAACCAAATTTAGCTTGGCAAGTTGAAGTTCATTTAATTCTTTGGCGCGCGCCAACTGCATTTCCCGATGAAAAATTTCCGTCATATCAAATATATACGCGACAAGGACAAAACTGTCTTTATATGGTATTTTTCTAATGTCAACGCTCAATCTGCGTATATCGCCGCGAAAATGCATTTCTGTCTCGAATTTGACCATGCCTTCCTCGACGGCAGTAATAAGACGCTTGCTCAAACTTAGAGAATGTTGTCCGTTGGAAAATATGTGCGGAATATTTTTTAATACAAAGTCAACAAATCCATCAATCATTTCCTGCTTGTTTTTAAAACTCATGAATGTAACCGCTTCCGGATTACAGTCAATTACTTTGAAAGTATCGTCAAATAGTATATTGACATAAGGGCTTGAATCAAACATGACCGATGCAGTGAGCAGCGCCGATTCTCTGGCATTGAGAGCGGCGGTAACAAGCGATGAAATTAACAAAGCCAATATAATTGAAATAACGACAGAAATAACAAAAATAGCAATCAACAGCATCTTGGTTTGGTCGGCGATAACCGAGGCGTTGTGACTTGTTCTTTCCTCTATGACACTCGCCAACTCATACATTCCAATAGTAAGCTGTCTTGCTTCGTCCACAAAAGATTCCAAATTATCGGCTATCTGTATGCACCGATTATAATCACCGATACGCGCCGCGTTCATTATAGGGTCGCAAACTTCATCTTTATATCGTTGTATATAGCTCTTTAGTAGATCGACACGTTCAAGCCGCGCGAATCTTTCATCTTCACTTAAAAGAGAACTTGTTCTTAAAAGGTTGTCGTTTTCTTGTATAGCGGTCATAGCTGACTCATAAGCTAATACAGCTTCCTTATATAGTTCATCGATCTTTTCACTTTTTTTAAACGGCGCATGCGCAATCATAGTGTTCGTAACACGACGCATATTACGATACTCAGACTGCGTCTTTAAAACAGCGCTTTTTATGCCAACGGGATATTTGATTATGTTTTTGTATATGACCGCAACCTTATTCAACTGGTTAACAGCAAACAGAACCATACTAGCCAACATTACGATAATCAGCGCAAAACCAATAATCATTTTTGTCTTGACTTTCAGATTGTTAAACCATTTAATCATGTGCGCCTACTTTTGTCATAGTCAGATATTACTGCGATTCTTGATATATGTCAAGGATTTGACTGTTACAAAGCGTCTGATAAAATATTTTTAAGATTATTTTAAGTCATCTTTTTCTTACGATAAATATTGTGCTTTCTAAACAATTCGTCGTATCTATTTTTATTTCTCTTAAAGATAACTTCTCCAAGAAATGAAATCAGAGTGATAATAAAAACTATACCTGCCAGTATCGCTATATAACTGTACGGCAAGCCCGGGTTTTCATAGGCGAATAGTTTTGTAATACTGTTTTCTTTAATATTAACACGGGCAAGTATTAATCCTGCGACAGATAACAAAAGTATTACGAAAGTAAATAAAACTGTGAACCTCCGCATTAAATCGCCAAAAAATTTTTTCCTTTGAGCTTTATTCATGATAATTCCTCCTTTGTATATTCTGCTTCAAAAACAAGTTTTTTATCTTTTTCTGTTGATTCATTCAACAATTCATCTCTGTAATAAACTATCAACTGAGGCACTGAGCGCGAAAACAGCCGCTTATACCATTTTTCTTCTTTAATAATTTTTTGCGAAATTATTTTTTCCTTTGGAATAAATATAGTTTTTTCTTTTGGCGGTTCTTTTGTATTAGCTGCAAATTGAGTTAATGCGTCAAATATGCTATTCTGCGGAAAATGATGAAATCTAAAACCGCCCGACGTATTAATAATTAACCCCCAAAGACCATTCCACCCCTTTTTATCAAACTCTTCCCAACCGCAAACATACTTCCCTAACCCGCGCGCCAGCACTTTTTCGCCAGTTTTTTCTTCGTATTCCCGCCAAAATGCAGTCGGCGATTTTTCATCTTTTTTAAAAAACATCAGGAAAGCGTCCTTGTCGCAACTATGTCTATCTTACTGCCGTTCCAATCGGCGATTACAACATCGCCCGCTTTTACGGGAAGGGTAATTTTCACCTTGTAAATATCCTCCAAAAGGACGGAAATTTTTTCCTTTGGGCAGGGGGTGGCGGTCTTTACCGGCACACGTCTTACAGAACCGCTCATCTTCCCATTGATGGCGCAAGTGGCGGTAACAACCCGCTTTGGCGCGCGGAGCTCTTCCATTGCGTAGGACGCTCCGCGCAAACATCTGTTTCCCGTTACGGCAAGAGAATCTAAACCTTTGCCGTCGTCTACTTCAAGGGAACAACCCATTGGGCAGACAATACATGTTAAGTTTCGCATAACACCTCAATTTATACTGAATTCCAAAACGGAATCCGAATTAAAATCTGCCCCTTCAAAATCCTTTGGACATAACTTAAAACTTATCATTTCCGAAGGCTGAACATGACGCTCTTTTTTGCTCTTAATCACCTTATCGCCAAGACGCAGCTCAAGAACAACGTCATTTTTTACAATCATGGAACGCATATAAATAATATTTTCCCTGTCGGGGGCAAGCCGCGACGGGTTCACATAACGGACATGGGAACCTGCTTTTGTGTGTATTTGCAATGAGGGGTGCTCTCCCCTAAGCCAAGAAGCGGCGTGAAGACCCGCTCGACGGCTTTCTTCGCAGACCCAATCTACAAGGTCGTGGACATGGAGCACATTGCCGCTGGCAAAAACTCCGTCTATGTTTGTCATTAAAAAAGAATCTACCAAAGGACCGTTTGTAACGGAATTTAACTCTACGCCGGCGGACCTTGATAATTCGTTTTCTGGAACAAGACCGACTGAAAGCAAAACTGTATCGCAGTCTATACGAAAACTTTTTTCAGGTGTAAGCACGCCGTTTGTCATCGGGGTAACTTCTATTCCCTCTACGCGGTCATTGCCAAAAACGCCTGTGGTTTGCGATGACAAATAAAGGGGAATGTTATTATCGTTAAGGCACTGAACAATGTTACGCGTCAATCCCGCTGGATACGGCATTATTTCTACTACGGCTTTTACTTTGCAACCTACCCAACTCATGCGCCTTGCCATTATTAGCCCAATATCGCCCGAACCGATAATTACAACTTCTCTGCCGGGAATATAGCCTTCTATGATTCCAAGGCGTTGCGCAAGACCAGCCGTATAAATTCCGGCGGGACGGGAGCCGGGAATTCTTACATTACCTCGGTTTCTTTCACGGCAGCCCATAGCGAGCAATACGGCGCGTGTTTTAATTTTTACCGCTCCTGCCGGAGATACGCAGTAAAGTTCTTTAACTTGCGATGAATTATCTTGCGAAAAGTGCGTAACGGTCGTGTCAAGGTAAACCGCTATCTTTGATTTTATTACACGTTCAATAAATCTCTCCGCAAATTCGGGACCTGTCAATTCTTCATAAAATTCGTGCAAGCCAAAACCGTTGTGAATACACTGCATAAGGATACCGCCAAGGTGATCTTCCCTGTCGATTAATGCGCATGAAAAACCTTGAGCTTCCAGTTCAAGAGCCGCCGCCATTCCAGCCGCTCCTCCGCCAATTACCGCCGCGTCATATTGGAGTTCTTTCATAACACACCATCCAATATGCGGCTTTTACCGCCGTGCTTTGTAACTTCTTCCCAAGAAAGATTTGCTTCCCTCATAATAATTTTTATTATCTTGTAAGTGCAAAAGCCGCCCTGACAGCGACCCATTTGCGCGCGCGTAAAATATTTTACTCCGTCCAATGTCGTATGCCCAAGTTTTACAGCCTGAATAATTTCCGCTTCGCTGACATTTTCGCAACGGCAGACAATACTGCCCCAAGCGGAATCTTTGGCGATGTAATTGTCAAGCTCCTCAAAGCCAAGTTCCCGCGCGCGCGGGTGATCTTCAACATAAGGATCCCAATGCGGTTTTTCCGTTAGCTGTAATCCCATATCGACCAAAATATTTTTTACATACTCGGCTATTGCCGGAGACGCAGTAAGCCCCGGACTTTGAATTCCAGCTACCTGCACAAAGGCGGGCGCTTTTTTTGAAGCCTCGATGTAAAAATCCTCTCCAAGACAAGGACGAAGCCCCGCAAAATTTGTTATAACATCGTTATGGCTTAAAGACGGTATCATGGTCTTTCCCGAAACTATTATCTGCTCCAAATGTTTTGCCGTTGTAGAAAAATCATTTTTATCTTCCACTGCGTCCGCTGTTGGACCTACAAGAGCAGTACCCTCTACTGTTGGGATAACCAACATTCCTTTTGAAACTGTAGTGGGAACGGGAAAGACCACTCTGGAGGGGCAAGCCTTTGTCAATCTGTCCAAAAGAAAATACTCGCCCTTTCTTGCGGTAATCTTAAAATCTTCCGCCTTAAAAGCTTTAGACACTTCGTCCGCAAAAAGCCCCGCCGCATTAATAGCATAACGCGCTTTTACTTCTCTTCCGTCTTGCGCGCGAATACTCCAAAAATCTCCGCTTCGGTTCGCCTCGCTTACCTGAAAATTAGTAAACAGCTCTACCCCGTTCTTGCGCGCGGATTCTACAAGCGCAAAAACAAAGCGGTAAGGCTCGATAATCCCGCCGCCGGGAGCGTAAAGACCGCCGACAGTATCAGCTGAAAGTTTCGGCTCAAGTTCCAGTATCCGTGAACGGGAACAAAGTTCTATCCCTATTACTTCGTTTTCCACCCCTTGCAAATAAAGGTGTTCGATAACCTTCATTTCTTCCTCGTGCAAGGCGGCGACAATTATCCCGCATCGGCGGAAAGGAAAATTTAACTCTCGCCTTAATTGGTCGAACATCAAACTGCCCTGAATTTCCAGTCGGGCTTTAAGGTGCTTTTTGTTATGGTGAAAACCGCCGTGAATAATCCCCGAATTTGCTTTAGAAGTTCCAAAGGAAACATCGGCGGCTTTTTCTAAAATAGCGGTTTTAATATTGTAAGCTGACAGCCTGCGGGCGATATTCGCGCCGGAAACTCCGCAGCCTATAACGGCGACATCAAAGTCCATACTATAATCATATAGCCTAACCGCAAATAATGCCATATAATAAAATCATGAAACAGGTCAGAAAAAGGCTGTTCATCGACAGAAAAACCGGCGCAAGCAAACGGGCAAAACTTATCAGATGGGCAATTGATAACGGCTACAACACTCTTGTTTTTCCGCTTGACGACAAAATTTTCAGGGGCGGGAGCGCCAAATACATAAGACTTGCAAAACATTTTGCTTTTTATATCGAAGCCGGCGGGCATGATCTTTCCTTATTATTACCGCGAAGTTTATTTTTATTTAACAAGGGACTGTTTCGCATGGAACAGGGTAAAAGAAGAATGAATAACCATTTTTGCCCGACCAACCCAAAAACGACGGCAATAATCACAAGACGCGCAAAAAAACTTTTTTCCCGCGCCATGCATAAAACATCACCAGATCGCATTTTTCATCTTCTGCCCGATGAAGGCTGTGAAAATGTTTGGTGTCAATGCCCGCCATGTCGCGCCTTTCGCCCTGTTGACCAATACCTGATTGGTGTTAACGCTGCGGCGGACGCTCTTGCAAAGATCGACCCGCAGGCTAGGTTGGCATACGTTGATTTTGATACGGAGCCTGAGGCGGCAAGAGTTAAGATTAGGAAGAATATGATTATTTGCGAATGATGGGGAAGAATTTTTTAACCACGAACCACACGAACCAAAGAGCGAACAGAGGGATTTTAGCTTTCTACCAATAAATGCGTAAGAGAGAGCAGAAGATTTAGGGGTTCTTGTCCGTTATCTTATCGTATAGTCCAAAGCCAAGCCTTTGGAGAACAACCCCTGATCCCTTTATCTTTCTACTACACACATATTTGTAGTAAATCTCTTTGCCATCTAGGTTCGCTCCTCGTTCGTGAGGTTCGTGGTATATCTCTTCGCTCTTGTTCTTGGTAAATTCTTCCATAATTCCTGTTTTATGGTAAAAAACAGTATCTTTCCTCCGCAGTTTAACCAAATTTTAACAATTCACTCACCAACCATTAACACGTTAAAAATAGCTTTAAGTTAATCTTTTTATTAAGGAGTAAAATATGAAAACTAAAGTAATTGCGGTTTTAATGACATTGTTGGCTTTAACAAGCGTGTTTGCACAAGGAAACAGCAGAACAGCGTCTGCCTACACCATCGAAGTTGGCGGATCAACTTCCGTAACCCCATTGATGGAATTGTTGGCTACAGAATATTCAAAGTCCAAACCAAACATCAAAGTAAACATTAACGGAACTGGTTCCGGCGACGGTATCAATAACACTGGAGTGCTTTATCAGATTGGTATGTCAAGCCGAGAGCTTACCCCCGCCGAACAGGGCAAGGGATTAAAAGAAACAATCATCGCCATTGACGGTATCGCCGTTATCGTGAACAAAAAAAATGCCGTGGCTAACCTTACTATCGAACAAATAAGGAATATTTACACGGGCGCTGTTACCAACTGGAGACAGGTCGGCGGCAAAAACGCCCCAATCGCGGTTGTCAGTCGTGAAGAAGGCTCTGGAACAAGAGGCGCTTTTGAGGAGCTTGCCGGGTTTCAGGGCAAACTTCTTGCCAAGGCAAATCAGCTAACAAGCACAGGAGCGATTCTCGCCAACGTAGCGCAGAATCCCGACGCTATCGGCTATATCTCGCTTGGTTCGCTTAACGATTCAATAAAAGCTGTTTCTGTCAGCGGAGTAGCCGCAACTTCTGTGAATGTTGTCAACGGCACTTACAAAATCGCGCGTCCGTTTATCGTCCTTACGGGAAAAAATGTCCATGCCGAAAGCACCGCTTTTATTCAATGGATACTTGGCGCTGATGGACAAAAAGTAGTTAGCAAGAGTTGGATTCCCGTAAATTAAGCGGGTTATTCTGCATGATTTGCATGAATCGAAAATTTACAGATGTTTTTTTTAAACATCTGTTCAGCATTGTGGCTCTCTTTTCCGTACTGGCATTGGGAGCCATACTGCTGTTTGTTTTTGTACAGGGCGGTATGCCCTTCTTTTCATCAACCGCAAAAGGGATTCGTCTTGTAGTGCAACGGATTGATGAATTTTCAGTTAACGGCGTTACATATATTGATCATAATACTTTTATTGATATTCCAAAAAATACGGAAAAAATCTCGATTCGTTTTCTTAACGGAGAAAAGGAAGAATTTCTAGAAATATCGGTAAATAATAAAGAAAAAGATCCTGAAAAAAAACTTTCATTTACATATAACGGCAATGTTGATATTACATACCCGGAAAGTTATGTGTATACTGCAAGCTGGTCTGCGGTTATTAAAGCATTAGGAAAAAAAGTTCATGTAATTTTACCTGAACCTCCGTACAACGTTTTCAGTTTCCTTGGCGGTCTTGAATGGCATCCAACCAGAGACAAAATTTTCGGCATTTTCCCAATGATTGCCGGAACCTTGCTGGCAAGTTTCGGCGCTATTTTACTCGGAGTGCCAATCGCTTTGTTATGTGCTCTTTTTATGGCGGAGTTTCTAAAGCCAAAGTTTGCTTCCGTTGTCCGCGCCGGAGTTGAACTGCTTGCGGGCATTCCTTCCGTAGTGTACGGATTTTTTGGTCTTATGGTAATAGTTCCCTTTGTGCGCGAGGCTTTCAAAGTGCCGTCCGGCAACACTCTCCTTTCCGCAATAATTGTGCTTGCGTTAATGATACTGCCAACAATTATTACGATAGCTGAAACTTCCCTTCGTGCCGTTCCGCTCTCCGTAAGGGAAGCAAGTCTTTCGCTAGGAGCAAGTAAAATGCAGACGGCTTGGAGAGTTGTTCTGCCCCACGCAAATTCGGGAGTAATTGCAGGAGTTATCCTTGGCATTTCGCGCGCGGTTGGCGAAACTATGGCGGTTATCCTTGTGGCGGGAAATTCGCCACAGCTTACAATTAATCCGCTTGCGAGTATTAGAACATTAACGTCTACAATCGCCATGGAGATGGGTTACGCGTCGGGCAGGCACAGCGAAATGCTGTTTTCAATCGGCGTTACATTGTTTTCTATCATACTGATTCTGAACAGTTTGATTTTATGGTATCGTAGAAAAATGGAGCAGGATTTATGAAAAAAAACACCAAGCGAAAAATCCTTGACAACATAATGTACACGGTTATGGCGGCGGCTTTGGCTTGCGTTATTCTTGCTCTTTTATTTATCATTATTTATATTTTTAAATCGCAAGCGGGCTTCCTTAATTTTTCGTTTATTGTTGACATTGAACACGGAATTCTCCCGATGATTGTTACCACCCTCTATGTGGTTCTTGTTTCTATTCTGGTCGCTCTGCCCGTCGGAATAGCCACCGCTATTTTCTTAAACGAATACTCTGGCAATTCTTCGTTAATAAGAATTCTTCGTCTTGCAATAGAAA
>NZ_BDHD01000058.1:0-10829 GCF_054786075.1 Treponema sp. R6D11
CTTTTAAACGACCCCGAAAACGCGGAAAAAATTCTTACGTTGTCAAAACAACTTAATTCTATTGAGAGCGAAAATAGTCCGCTTCTTGTAAATTTTGTATCCAGAACTCAGGAAATAGCCCTGTTTAACGCCAACAGAAACAGGTTAGCTGATATTTTTAACAAAGGTAAAGAATTATTGGACAAGGGCGATTGTGCGTCCGCTATTAGGGTTTACGCTGACGGCATGAATATTATGCGCGATGAATTTTTTGCGTCAGGTTACGGGGCAAATATCGAGAACGAAGTCAGGCGAGAAACCGAAAGGATCAATTCTGTACTTGCTTCTTTCCAGCAGACAAGTTCGCAGATGGGAACAATTTCCGCGGAGTTGGCTAGAGTAATCAACACAGGAAATTTAACGGGAACAAATGAAATCATAAACAGATTAACGCCGACAATGGACAGATTTATCGGGTTAAAACAGGAGTTGTACGCCTCTGATATGATTCTTTCCAGAATTCTTAACAGAATCAGGGAAAGAGAACCTGATATGGTTGATCAAAACCATGTTTCATTTATAAGAATAAGCATTAACGGGAGAGGCGAAGACAACATACAAGAAGGAATGTTAGGCGCTTTTGACATATACTGGAAAAATTCAATAGGCTCTGTTATCAATGCCATTACGCAAAATCTTCAAAAAATGAATTCTGCGTCGCTTACCGCGTTTAACGGCAAAGATTATGCAACCGCCGTTTCTTCCGTAAGCAGAAGCGCTGATTTTGTAAATCTTTCTCCGCAATTTTTTGACAAGCACAGACAACTTTTTGCCGGCGGAAGACCGCAAACTTTAACTCTTTACGGAAGTAATATTATGCGCGAAGATATTCCGCAATATCTGGAAATAAAAGCTCTAAGTGAATCCAATAATACTCTTGTACAGGCGGCAAATACCGGTATGCGCCTGAACATTGATCGTACATTTATGAACCGTTGGCGCGACGGTTCCATTAACGCTACTGCGGCGATAAACGGCGAACAGCAGACAAGAAATACAATTACAGGAACGCAAAATACTTTAAACAATGTCAGAACAAACGCCAACCGAATAAATACGGAAATTAGCGTATACTATAAGACTGCTTGTATTACAAACGCGTTGTCCGCCGTAGATACTCTTTATTCCCAATTAGTTACGGAAGAACGCCAGTCGGCTCAAAGGTATTACGGCATATCTTATGGCAGTCTTCAAAATAACATTACCGCCAGAAAAGAATCATTGGAAAAAGGCAAAAAATATCTTGACGGCGAAACCCGCACAAGCAACGGCGTTGTTACAGTTTTACGTTATCCTGCCGAATCACTTGCGGAACTTAACACTATGCTTTCCGCATTAGCTGTAGATTTACAAAACGGAAATAATATTATAGGACAACTAAAAAATGAACCGCAGACAATTTTAGATGATCCGGAAATTTTAAATACAAGCGTAAAGTGTCAGCAAGCTATAAATGAATTAACCAACATTCGCGCGCAAGCTCTTCCAATAGCGGAAACAGCCCGTAGCCGCTCAACTCAAGCTGAAGCGTTCAGGCAGGAAGGAGAGCGAATGTTCAGGGAAGCGCAAAACGCTTTCCAAAGACAAAACTATGACACCGCGCGAGAGAGAATTCAAAGAGCTTCAGACAGATTCAGCGAATCTCTTGAAATACAAGAATCGGCTTCTTTGCGGCAAATGCGGGATACCCAATTAGTCAATCTTGGTCGTCAAATTGCGACTTCCGAAAACGAAGCGATAATCGCAGAAGTGCGTAATATGTTAAACAGCGCGCGTACCTTATACTTTGACGGCAAATTTCAACAGGCGGAAGACGCACTGACAAGAGCGAGAAACCGTTGGCGCACAACAAACTCCGATGAAAACGAAGAAATAATTTATTGGCTTGGCTTAATTCGTACCGCTATGTCAGCAAGCTCGGCGCGCGTAATTCCGCCGACCGCTCCTCTTTACGCTGAAATGAGTCAGATGTTAGGTCAGGCGCAAAGAAAATTTGACGAAGGCGTACGTTATATAAATTCAGGTCAACGCACGGCGGGAGTCGCTAAATTTGACGAAGCGCGTCAGCTGACAAGACAAGTCAGACTGATATTTCCCGTTAATCAGGAAGCCGGTATTCTGGATCTTAGAATAGAACAATTTTTAGACCCTGCGGCATTTAACGCTTCGTTTGAACAACGTTTAAGAACCGCCATAGCCGGAACAAAACAGCGTTCCATTGAAGCGTTTGCGGATCTTCAGAACTTGGCGGAAATAAATCCCAAATACCCGAATATAAAAAACATTATAACTCAGGCGGAAATTGATATGGGATACCGTCCGCAACCGCCAAATCCGGCTAATATCGCGCGTTCAAGAGACCTTACAGCGTCAGCCAGACGCATTTTAGAAAACAACACAACGGCGCAATATGAAGTAGCTCTTGCGCAATTAAATGAAGCCATTACATTGAACCCCAATAATACGGAAGCGCCGCAGGTAAGAGACCGATTACTCAGTAGAATGAGCGTTCCGGGGAGCATAGTTCTTTCAAGCGCTGACGAAGCCGATTATCAACGCGCGTTACGTGAATTAAACGCCGGCAACAACCTTGCGGCACTTTCGCTTGTTGAGCGTCTTATGCAGAATCCAAGAAACCGCAATATAACAAAACTGGTAGAATTACAGCGAAGGATACAATCGGTATTATGATGCGTTTAAACAAATTATTATTTTTTGTATTCTTCTCTTTTCTTGCCATATTCTCCGTTACCGCGCAAGATCTTTATTGGGAACAAGCGGAAACTTTTACACCAAGACAGGGAAAATTTCCAGTAAACGCGTATTCAAACGATTTTTCCGTAATCGCGTGGCAGGAAGTTACCCCTAACAAAGACGCAAGTATTACTTCCGGCGGTTTTATCAGTGTTTTTTTGGCGGTTAAAGAATCGGGGAAAAACTGGGTACAAAAAGGAATGGTAGGTGGACCATATACTTATTTAGGCACGGAACCGTCAATTTTAAGCATGGTAATTGACAGCAAAGAAAGAATTTTAATCGCCGCGGCTTCCGGTAACGCTCAGGCGGAGATACTTATTTCCGAAAATAGAGGACAAAGTTTTTCAAAACAAAAAATAAATTTGGGGTTTGAAAACTCTGTAGCTCCGCGCCTTTATGTCCGGGCGGACGGAGGGTATCTTCTTTTTGTTACAAGGGGACAAGCTCAATCTGTTTCTATTCTTTATTCACGTTCAGAGAATGGAATTAACTGGTCGTCTTTTGATTTCCTTACGCCGGAAACCGCTTTCTCGCTAAACTTCCTTCCTGCGCACACAAGTCTTGATCGCAAAGATGTTGTATTTTTTCAATCTCTTGCCATTGGAGCGGATTCATCATCAACATATCAACTTTATTACAGAACAAGCGAGGACGGCGGCAGAACATGGACGCCGTCAAGACGTTTTACGACATTTAACGATCCTGTAGTACAGAATCAAACCAATGTTGATAATTTTGACAATCAAAGACCACATCTTTCAAGATACGGAGACAACCTGTTACTGGTTTGGGAAAGGCGATTATCCAACAGAACGCCTCAAATATACAGTGCGGTAATTAATTCAAGCATGAACATTGTAGGCAGGGTTGAACGCGTAAACAGTTCTGAAGCGTACTGTAATAATCCAATCGGGTTTATTTACAATAACACTCCTAATGTGGTTTGGTTTGATAATCGAAGCGGTAACAACAGAATAATTTTAGCCCAACGCGGAGATTTTGACTGGAAGAATCATATAATTTCCGGCGTTTCAGATGAAGCTTCTTTTGCAAGACCTGTCGTATCCAAAGACGGCGTTTTTGTTTTTTGGCAGACTACAACGAAGGATACAAGCCACATCTATATGCTTGCGCCGGATCATTCTGTCGCAAGTCCAAGGATAACCGCAGTTAATTTTACGCCGTCAAAAGTAAGTCGTTCCGAAAAAGCCCGCGTCACGTGGAATATTCCGTCGGATACTTCCGGAGTCTTTGGATTTTCATGGAGTTGGAGTCAGGATCCAAACGCAACGCCGCCGGAACAGGTAATGGTTTACAATATAGGCAATACATCAAATTTAAATTTGGAAAATACCGCGACAAGCGACGGCGCATGGTACTTTAGCGTCCGCGCCAATGATTTTGCGGGGAACTGGTCAGAGCCGGCAAAAATTACTTACAACAAAAAAAACACGCCGCCGGAACAGGTAAAAATAAATGACCCGCAGTTGGACGAAAACGGATTTCTTTTATCCAACAATTTTAGTCTGTCATGGGAACCATCATCAGACCCATTTATCGCAGGCTATACATGGAATCTTCAATATCTAGGCGTAAACTCTGGAGCGGCAATAAGTCCTCCGCCTTCTTCAATTATGGGAACAAATACCTCGGTAAAATATTCAAATCAAGACGACGGTATATGGGCATTTTCGGTATCTGCTATTGATCAAGCGGGTAACATAGGACAGCCGTCCAATATAACTTTTAAAACCAATAAATTTATTCCCTTTACAAGCGTAAGCTATATTGACGCCCAACAAGATCAACAGGGAATACTTTCAATCAGGATAATCGGCAGAGGATTTACAGCTAACGGACAAATAACATCAATAGTTTTGGAACAGGAAGGACACCCCGATTTACCCGCAAACAGTTTTAACATATTATCCGACAAAGAAATCGGCGGATTAATTTTTGAAAATATGAACGAAGGCAAGTACCGATTAAAATTAAAACACTCTACAAGAGGTTGGTACACAGCAGATTCTTTTATTCCCGTCGCCAGAACCGGAACGGTTAAATTCGGCGACTATTCAAATGAATGGAAACCTTCATGGAAAATACAACAGAAAGGATTGATAACATTTAATCCTATTATAGCGCTTGCGGTATTACTGGTTGCTCTTTGCGCATTGGGATTAATTGCCACAATCCGGGGCATAGCCGGAGTTATTTCGGAAAGCGCGGTAATCAAGCACGAAGCGCTTGCAATCATTACAGGAGATTTTATGCTGATAGAAAAAAAACAAAAAACAGCGCAAATGTTAAAAAGAGGAATTGGGCTTAGGTTTAAACTTGCGTCATTTACAATCGGTCTTATTCTCCTTGTTATCATAATGATTTCTACGCCAATGTATATCATTATGACAAAAACACAACGGGAAACATTGCTAAAAAGTTTGTGGGATCGTTCCAACGTATTGCTTGACGGGCTTGCTTCAAGCGCCAGAACTTATTTGCCTATGGCGATTCAATCCCGAGGCGAGCGCGGCGCGCTTGAGTTAATGTACCTTCCGTCAAACTCCGCCGCTCTTTCCGAGGCGAACTACATAACCATTACAGGCTACGGACTTAATTCAATACATACGGATCATGTCTGGGCTTCAAACGATCCTGATATTGATTCAAAGACTGACACAACCGAATTACGTCCCGGCGTTACGCGATTAACCGACGTTATTACTCCTCTTTATGATAATTTTGCAGAAGAACTTAACACCCGCGCGCAACGGGAAGCCGGAGAACTTTCGCAAAGCATTACAACAATGACGGATCAATTCCTTGCCCTCGCTCTTCGCACGGACGCGCAAGGCGAAAGAATGCGCGACGATATTCAGGCGACAATAAACGGGTTAAACTTAAAACTTAACGATATACTTACAAGAATTTCAGGTAATATAGGTTCATATCCTGAATTCTCTCTTGATAACATAAGCAACAAAAAATATATTTTCTATAAACCAATAATGTATCGGCAGATGGCGGACAATAATTTCTTCCGCGGATTAATCCGTCTTGAGGTCTCTTTAGATTCAATTATAAAAGAAATCTACCGCGGACAGATGACAATTTTGTTAACTATCGGAGTTGTCGCATTTATAGTTTTATTACTCGGCATTATCGGGGCATTTACATTCTCAAGGTTAATTATTAAACCAATTACAAACCTTGTAAAACATATCGAAATAATCCGCGACACCGACGATAAATCAAAATTGATGGGAGTAGATATACAAATTTCCAGCAAGGACGAAATAGCAATTCTTGGAAATACAATCAACGACATGACGCATGGTCTTGTAAAAGCCGCGCTTGCCGCTTCAGATCTTTCAATCGGGAAAGAAATACAGAAAAAATTTATTCCGTTAGACGTGGACAGTCAGGGAAATAAACAAAGCAGCGGTTTTAACAAAAATAAAAATTTGAATTTCTTTGGTTACTACGAAGGAGCCAAAGGCGTATCTGGAGACTATTTTGATTACAAAGATCTTGACGGTCGTTATTACGCTATTATCAAATGCGACGTAGCCGGAAAAGGAATCCCGGCGGCACTTATCATGATTCAGGTAGCGACCATGTTCCTTAACTATTTTAAACAGTGGAAACCCAATGAAAAGGGAATGCACATAGAAGAAGTTGTGTATCAGATCAACGACTTTATAGAAGCGCTTGCGTTCAAGGGACGTTTTGCAGCTTTCACTCTTTGCTTGTTTGATTCGGAAACTGGAGTAGTCCGCTTCTGTAATGCGGGCGACAATATCGTTCATCTTTACAGCGCAAAAGAAGGCAAAATGAAAGTTATAACCCTTCCGCAATCCCCCGCAACAGGCGTATTACCCAACTTTATGATTGAATCCTCAGGCGGCTACAAAGTTCAAACCCTCAAAGTAGAAAAAGGCGACATACTGCTACTCTACACTGACGGTATTGAAGAAGCAAAAAGAAAATTCAGAAACCGCGAGTTTAAGGAAATAATCTGCGAAGAAGGAGCGGTAGGAACTCAACATGAAAACCACCTTTGCGGACAAGCTGACGAAGAAATGTCCCCTGAGCGCGTAGAAGCGATTATTAATGCGGTAATGGCGCGCGAAGTTTATACGTTGCAGAAATACCATAATCCTGAAGAAGGCGATTTACAATTCGATTTTTCATCATGCGAAGGACAAGTAGAAGAAATAATCATGGCAATGGTTTCTGTGGAAAAAATGTTCAGATGTTACAAACCTGCAGACGCGGGGGAAGATTCCCGCGTATTGGTAGATAAAAAAGTAGATGAATTTCTTAAACACCATTTTGTACAATATAGGCGTTATTGCGCACATACGAGGGAACACCCTGAAAATCCCGCGTATATGTATTATACTCATATTAAGGAAGATGAGCAGTACGATGACCTGACGATTCTTGGAATAAAACGAAAAGGAGGAAACAAAAATGACATTTAGCGAAAGAATGAAAGACCTGCTGGAACAGGGCTGGACTGCGTCAAAAGAATTTGCCATTAAAGCGGGCACAAAAGCGCAGGATTTAGGCGAAAGAGGCTTATTGATGTGGGACATTAAACAGCTTGAAAACCAGGCTCAAAAACTGTTAACCCGTATGGGAAACGAAGCCTACATTGCGTTTACAGAACGGGATCAAACGTCAATTGAGCGCGAAACCGCAGCATTTAAAACCATTCTGGACGAACTTGCCGTAATCAGAGAGCAAATAGAAAAGAAGGAATACGAGTTAAAAAATCGACCTTCCGTATAATTTTTTGTTTGCGGTTGAAAGTTGAAATATAAACAGTACCCTTCATTTTGCCGATAATTAAACGGGGGTGTACCATTAAAAAACTAACAATTATTATCTTTGCGTTATTCATGACAATGACGCTGTATGCGCAAGCGCAGACACAACAGGCGCAAGAGGAAGTTACCGTAAAATTCCACAACTTTGCCTGGGGCACAAGCATGACGGATTTTAAAGCCGCAATGGGTAATCCTGTTCATGTTGAATCCATGAACGGTTTCCAATCGTTAATTTACGATGATATAACCATAGCTGGTTACAAGGCGTATATGGTAGCGTATTTTTCCAAAAAAGGACTGGAAGGCGGAGCTTACTATTTTGATACAAACAATTTGGAAGAATTACAGAAGTGCTATACCGCTGTCCAAGACGATCTTGTAACACATTACGGCGCTACCCCGCCGGCTCCCGCAGGACGTTACGAAAAATTACTCAGAGAAATGCGGGCTTATGAATCATGTTGGGATTTGCCGAGCGGATATATCCACTTAAAAGTTAACACGCGCAAAAGCGATCCTGTTACCCTTTGGATTTCTTTCCCGACACTTACAAAAATTTTAGACGGTGCTTCATCATAGACTCTACTCTATCGTTCCGCCGCCTACTACAGTATCTCCGTCATACATAACAACCGCTTGCCCCGGCGTAATTGCGCGCTGGGGTGAGTCAAATTCAATGTGCAGGCGGTCTTCCCCTATTTGTTCAGCCGTTGCGCTTTGTTCCGCCTGCAAGTAGCGGGTTTTTACCGTTACATGCATCGGTTTTTTTAAGTCTTCACAAGCTATAAGATTAATCTCTTTGGCGGAGAGCGATTTGCGAAAAAGAGCGTCGTCTGTCCCCAGTGTTACGGTATTATTCGCTATTGACTTATCCGCTACATAAATTGGAACATTGGCGGCAACGCCTAGTCCCCTCCTCTGCCCGATAGTGTAGCGGATAAGCCCTTTGTGCGTGCCTATTTTTTTCCCTTCCATATCGATAATGTCGCCTGGCGGATATGTCTTCCCTGTGTAACTTTCTATAAAATTTCCATAATCGCCGTCAGGCACAAAGCAAATGTCTTGGCTCTCCCCTTTTGCGGCATTTACAAATTTTTTGTCCTCGGCGATTTTACGCACTTCATTTTTGGAAAGTCCGCCAAGCGGAAAACGGGAACACTGGAGTTGTTTTTGCGTAAGACAGTAAAGCACATAACTTTGATCTTTTTTTTCGTCTAACGCTTTTAAGAGCAAATATCTGCCGCTTGAGGCATCTTGCATTACACGGGCATAATGACCTGTAACAATATAGTCAAAATCAAGCTGACGGGCGCGAAGAAGGAGCAGATTGAATTTTATATGGCGGTTACATTCTATGCAGGGGTTGGGCGTCGCACCCTGCTCATAAGTTTCTATAAAATGGCGTATAACCTGTTTGTCAAATTCTTCGGTAAAATTAAGAACATAGTGATCCATGCCAAGACTAAAAGCCACATTTCTTGCGTCGTTTACATCGGCAAGTGAACAGCAACGGCTCTCGCCTTTGTAAAGTTTTAGCGTTATGCCGACACATTGATAGCCTTGTTCAAGCATGAGGGCGGCGGCAACAGAACTGTCAACGCCGCCCGACATGGCGATTATCGCTTTTTCGCTCATTTTGGCGTTAAGCCGATTTTTAATAATTTGAAGCTTTAATCTGGAAATACGCCTTGGGGTGTTTGCACACGGGGCATACTTCGGGAGCTTTCTTCCCAACAATAATGTGTCCGCAGTTGGAACACTGCCAAACTTGATCGCCGTCTCGTGAAAACACTAAGCCGTCTTTAACATTGGCAAGCAATTTGCGGTAACGCTCCTCATGCTCTTTCTCAATCTTACCAACCATTTCAAATAATGTGGCAATATTATCAAAGCCTTCTTCTTTGGCGGTTTTAGCGAAACCGGCGTACATATCCGTCCACTCAAAATTTTCTCCGTCAGCGGCGGCTTTAAGATTGTCAGTTGTCGGCGGAACATCATCGTTATGTAAAAATTTAAACCATATTTTTGCGTGTTCCTTTTCGTTAAGAGCAGTCTCACGGAATATCGCTCCTATCTGCTGATAACCTTCTTTCTCCGCTTTTGACGCAAAATACTGATACTTGACATGCGCTTGGGATTCTCCGGCAAACGCCGCCTCTAAATTTTTTTCTGTTTTTGAACCTTTTAAGTTAGCCATTTTTTTCTCCTTAATAATGAGTATATGTGAAAATTAAAATGTAAACAAGCCGGAATTTATTGTAACTTTTTTATGAATAAATTTGCCGCCGAAATTCCAAAATAAACTACCACAGTTACGATAGCTCCGGCAATTGCTACGCCCAAGATTACAGCCGCCATTGTGCGTTTTTTGCTTATGCCGAGTATCCACGCTCCAAGCGTTCCAGTCCATGCTCCCGTTATGGGAAGCGGAATCGCTACAAATACAGCAATGCCAAGCCAACCCCATTTTTCTATTTTGCCTGAAAGTTTATTACGAGCTTTTTCTACAAACCTGTTAAAAAATTTTTTATACCAGCGAAAGCCGTCATT
Source organism: Treponema sp. R6D11 (assembly GCF_054786075.1). Taxonomy (NCBI): domain Bacteria; kingdom Pseudomonadati; phylum Spirochaetota; class Spirochaetia; order Treponematales; family Treponemataceae; genus Treponema; species Treponema sp. R6D11. The sequence goes on from NZ_BDHD01000058.1 coordinate 10,182, forward strand.
TTCGTTTATGCCGTATAATAATATGTGTAAAGTCACAAGAAATACCCAACAAAAGGGGGCGACAAGGGCGTTCAATGTTACAGAAAACAAATATGCCCAATACCAAGGGATACCGTTAGCCATTGCAAAAGGTATCGCACCTCGCAATTCTGAAATTGGCATAAAAGACAATAACGCCGTAAATGATAATACCGCTTGAATACTCATAATTTCTCCCATAACGGCGATGGATATACTCCGCTTGCCGTCAATTCCTCTATTTTTTTAATAGCCGCTTCCCTGTCTTCTTTGTACGTTACGCCAAACCAGTTTGAATTAGCGTGTAAAACTTTAACTTTAGTACTTCCGTTTTTAATAAAGTGATCTACCGCTTTGGGAATAAAACATTCGCTTTTAATTTGTCCTTTAACATCAGCAGAAAAAGTTTTAAGGTAGCCGTCAAAGTATTTTTGAAAATCAGGCAACAAAGACGGCGGAAAACCCCAAAAATTCATTGATACCGGAGTATCAGGTGCAAGATTGCGAATTGTGCCGTCGGGGGCGGTGTTAAAAATGCGACCGTCTTTTTTTTCGATAGCCGTAAGTTCGTCCACGCTGACAAGATAGCCGTTTTCAACTCCGCAAACGCCCCGTGCCACAGTACCCTGC
>NZ_BDHD01000059.1:0-10816 GCF_054786075.1 Treponema sp. R6D11
GCTGTTAGACAAAATAATCGCCTTTTCAGGTGACGCAGTAATCGACCTTTCACTTTGGGGCGAATTAAGCCTTCACCCCGAAAAATTAAAACTTATAGAAGCAGTTATCTCACGCCCCGAATTAGCACTGATTGTAGAAACTTCTGGCATAGGCTGGAAAAATGAGGAAGTTGAAAAATGTGCCGAGTTATGCGGCAGTTTGGTAAAAACCGCAGTGGCTAGAAAAAACGCTCTGCCGCCTTTATCTTGGATTGTCTCTCTTGATAGTTGCGATCCAAAACTCTACAGTGAACTGCATGGCGCAGGTTTTGCCGAGGCGGATACTTTCGCCAAAAAACTTTTTTCGCTGTTTCCAAACGACAGTTATGTGCAGGCAGTGCGTATAAAAGGCTTTGAAGACGACACAGAAAAGTTTTACCGTTTCTGGAAAGCGGAATCACCCAAAAACGAGAAAAACATTATTATTCAAAAATATGATGATTTTTGCGGCGTTCTCGATAAAAAACAGGCTTCAGATATTTCGCCCGTTATACGGCAATCATGTTGGCACATAATGAGGGATTTGCCTGTTTTAATAAACGGAGACGTTCCCTTATGCAGAGAAAATCTTTCGGCGTTAAAGGGCGAAAAAAAAGATATACTTGGAAATGTATTCGCTGACTCACTTGAAACTATTTGGCAAAACGGGGATAAATACTACAAGGAACAATGCCTGAAAAAATATGGGGGTCCTTGTACAGGGTGCGATGAATACTATACCTACAATTTTTAACGAAACAATCATTCCATATACCGCTGTCGGCGGCAAGGAAAGAATAGCGTCCACAGGAATTTCCGCAGTCGTATTAAACCGTCCCGGGCAGTATCAAAATAGGGCGTTTTTTTCGGAGCTTGAAAAAACAGGCTTTGATAATATCATTTCGATAGAATCCTGTGCCCCTCATTACGACATCGAAGACCTTTCAAGCCGTTTCCCTTTTGTACGTTTTATTTTGCCCGAAAAAGAATTAAACTTAGGCGAGCAGATAAACCTTGCCGCTTCCGATATTACAAGCCCTCTTTTTTATGTTTTCCGCAGCGATATGAAAATAGTCGCAGGCGGAACCGCAAAACGAATGGCGGAAAGATTAAGCATCGATTCCGAAGAAAAAGACAACTTTGAAAACAAAAGCGGTTTTCAGAGAATTTGCACTGTTCCAATTATTATGAATTCAAAATACGAAGTTTTACCGACTATCGTAGTCCCAATGACGCACCGCAGAAAAATGAGTCCGACTTTTCTTGAACCTCAAAACGAAGATGAATTAAGCCTGTATCCATTTGACGGGTGCGGTATTTATGACAGAAAACGTTTTATCAATCTTGGCGGATTTGACATAACGCTGAGCAATACTTTTTGGCAATTAATGGATTTTGGTTTTAGAGCAAGCCTTTGGGGAGAAGAAATAGCCCTTAGCCTTCACTTAAAACTTTCATATAGCGGAGAACTGCCAACCGAAAACTTTACAGTAGATGAAAGCTACAGGCGTTTTTACATGAAAAATCTTGCCCCCGTATTCAAGAACGATTACGCCTATCTTCCGTTTTATCGTTTTTCTTCTTATATGTTAAAATCAGCGGACGATCTTTTTTCTGCGTGGGAAGAATTCAAAGAATGTAAAAAATGGGTGATAAAAAATAAATTCAGATGGAAATGTAACGCGCGAGACGTAACAAACCGCTGGGATTCACCGGAAAAAACGAGGAATAATTGACAGGCATAGTACTACAGGCAAGAATTGATTCTACAAGACTGCCCGGTAAAAGCCTGCTCTTACTTGACGGACAGCCGCTCATATTCCGTGCAATGGAAGCGTTAAACCAAGTTTCAGCCGACATTAGAATACTAGCCTGTCCCGAAGATTCGCTTTCCTCTTTTTCGCCTATCGCACAGGAAGCAAATTTTCAAATACTAACAGGACCCAAAGACGATGTTCTTGAACGATACTGCATGGCAATCCGCAAATATTCAATAGACAGAGTGATCAGGGCGACAGGCGACAATCCTTTTGTATTCGCCGATGCAGCCGCCTTGCTCAACGATGAAGCCGTCTCCTTAAAAGCCGATTACGCAGGTTACATGGAGCTTCCCTACGGAGCAGGCGTAGAATCAGTCGCCGCTTCCGCACTCCTTCTCGCCTCAAAGCAGGCAAAACTTTTACCAGAACGTGAACACGTCTGCCCGTATTTATACAATCACCCTGAACTGTTTACCCTTCACCGCCCAGTCTCTCCCGACCGCTGGCATTACCCCGATATTCGCCTTACCGTGGATACTCAGGAAGATTTTGACAGAGCGAAAGAATTGTACGCCGCCTTAAAAAACGAGCCAAACAGGTACAATGGAGAGACAATTATAAAAAAATATGCGAAAATATTTTACAAATGAACCAAACATCAATATTGATCGTCCCCTGCTGTGAAGAAGGACAAGGCGGCGGTCACTTAAACAGATGTATTTCACTTACAAATGACTTACGCTCCACGGGACGAGAGGCGTATCTTTACATACAGGAAAAAACCGAAAAAATAAACAATCTTCTGCAAATAAAAAATTTTGACACGTCCCGAATACTTAACAAAAACCAAATAAATCGCCCCTTTGGACTTATCATTTTAGACCGTTATCACGCTCCACGTGCCGAGCTTTTGCGTTGGAAAAAAATAGCGCCTGTAATCGGCATAGACGAAGGCGGCAAATACCGTGATTATTTTGATTTTCTTATAGACATATTAATTCCGCAAGGGTTTGAAAAACCGTCCGCTAATATCACTTCATGCGGTTTATTGGACTTGCCAAAAAAAAGAAAAAGCGAACAGGACGATAAAAAATCAAAACTAAAAGTTTTAATCACTTTTGGGCAGGAAGATGCCGCAGGGCTTGGACTTTCCGCAATAGAAAAACTTGCTCAAATGAATATAAATGACGCTGAAATTACCCTGCTGAAAGGCGGCTTAAATACTTCAAAGTCCCCAATACCCGATTATGTAAAAGTTTTGGACTCCATCCCCAACCTAGCGGAGCGTCTTTACGAATACGACATTGTAATAACTCATTACGGCATCACAGCCTACGAAGCGTTATACGCTGGAACAATAGTCTTACTTGATCACCCTACTACCTATCATAAGAAAATAGCCAAAGCATCAGGTTTCCCGAGTATTAATCAAATTAAGAATTCTACCACGAACCACACGAACCAACACGAACACCAACAAGCTTTCGGACAACAACCCATAACCCCAAGTTCTCGTCCTACGTCAACTCATGATTTTAACGTTCAACCCTCTTCGTTCGCCCCATGTTCGTGTGGTTCGTGGTTAAAAACAAAAGAGCAAAGTCTCCCCAACTTAATCAATTCATTCTCCCCGCAAGTGAACAAAACCTGCCCTATCTGCGGAAAAGACACGAATAAACACAGTATAGCCCGTTTCCCTGACCGCACTTACCGCCGTTGTTCCAATTGCGGAGCAATCTACATGGACAGAGCGTATCCGCCGCCAATCGAGTATGAGAAAGAGTATTTTTTTGAATCATACAAAAAGCAGTACGGCAAAACATACCTTGAGGACTTTCCCAATCTTATTAAAATGGCAAAACGCCGCCTAAAAATTATTTCTCAAGTATCATCACGCAAAGATACAAAAGAGAACCGCTATCCTCCTATACTTCTTGATATTGGCTGCGCTTACGGTCCTTTTCTTGCCGCCTCAAAAGAAGAAGGTTATTTGCCGTTTGGAATCGATCCGGCAGAGGACGCAGTGCGTTATGTGCAAGAAACATTAAGTATTCCGGCAGTTCAGGGATTTTTCCCTAATTATCCGCTATCTACGCCCAATTCCCAACTCTACGACGTTGTCACTCTGTGGTATGTTATCGAACATTTTACGGACTGTCTTACCGTATTAGCTGAAATAAAAAAACTGTTAAAACCCGGCGGAATTTTAGCGTTTTCAACGCCTTCGTTCTCGGGCGTAAGCGGGCGTAAATCGCTTCGCAATTTTTTAGAAAACAGTCCCGCCGATCACTATACAATCTGGTCACCCAAAATGTGTAAAAAAGCACTTGCCCTATCAGGCTTTAAGGTAAAAAAAATAGTGATGAGCGGCTGCCACCCCGAACGTTTCCCTCTTTTAGGAAAATTCGCTAAAGACAAAAAAAGCCGTTTGTATAATCTGCTTATGGCTGTCAGCAAAATTTTACGTCTGGGCGACACTTTTGAAGTTTACGCAAAAAGGAGTTCACATTGAAAGAGAAACTAATTATCCTTGGAGCCGGCGTCATGCAAGGACCAGTTATCAATATCGCTAAAGAGTTGGGGTACTATGCAATAGCTCTGGACGGCAGTTCCGCCGCACCTTGTATTTCTTTGGCGGATCAATTTGAACAAATCGACTTAAAAGACAAAGAAGGCATAGAAACGTTTGCACGCTCCATTCAGGGAACAACAAACCGCCTTGGAATAATGACGGCAGGGACTGATTTTTCCGCCAATGTAGCGTGGGTAGCCGAAAAATTGGAGCTTCCCGGCATTCCCTACGAAGCCGCTCTTAACGCTTCCGATAAATCAAGAATGCGCGAGTGTTTCAAAAAAGCCTCTCTCCCTTCCCCCGATTTTATCACCATTACTGCGGCGGATTTACCGCTTTCTCCCCACTCCCCACTCTCTACACCCAACTATCCACTATCCACTATCCACTACCCACTAGTAATCAAACCCGTAGACAACATGGGAAGCCGAGGCTGCCGCCGAGTAGACATTATAGAAGAATTAAACGAGGCTGCAAAAACCGCCATCGGCTTTTCACGATCCGGTCGAGCAATTTTAGAAAATTATATGGAAGGACCTGAATTTTCCGTAGATGCGATTGTCTATCACGGAGAAATAACAATTTGCGGACTTGCGGACAGGCACATTTTCTTTCCGCCGTATTTTATCGAAATGGGACATACAATGCCCACAAATATAAAAGAAGAAAAACAAACCGCTATTCTTGACACCTTCCGAGCCGGTATCCACGCTCTTGGGCTTGACGGGCAGGAAAGTATAGGAGCGGCTAAGGGTGACATTAAATTTACAGCCAAAGGACCAATGATCGGGGAAATAGCGGCTCGTCTTTCCGGCGGTTATATGTCGGGGTGGACTTACCCCTATTCATCAGGTGCGTTGCCAATAAAGGGCGCTATTCTTGCGGCAATGGGACGCAAGCCGGAAGGACTTACACCTACTAAAAAATGGACATGTGCGGAAAGGGCATTTATCTCCATTCCGGGAACCGTCAAACAAATTAAAGGGGTAGAAAACGCAAAAAACACAAAATATGTTAATGACTTTTTTCTGCGAATCGAGAAAGGCAGTAAAGTTTCTTTCCCCGAAAACAATGTAACAAAATGCGGCAATGTCATCGCTTCCGCCGAAAACAGGGAAACCGCAATACAAGCCGCAGAAACCGCCGCCCGATCAGTCTTAATCAGACTTGACCCGGCAGACATGGAAACAAAGGCGTTTTTGTCATCAACCGCCGTTTTCCCACCCGACGCTTTTCAATTAACTGATGACCAAAAAACCGCCCTCTCCCAACTCCCCGATTTCCCCACTCCACAAAGCGGAAACGCTCCCCAAATCTACCCCTTTCCGGCTTTTACTTCGTCAACTTTAAGGGACTATATGGGCAGAAACGTAGAAGAAGTCCTAAATATAGTCCGTTTATTAACAGGTTTTCCCCTTCCAGTAAGCTCAGAAAATGCCGAAAATATAGTAATACTTGGCAGGTCTTTCTGGTCTGCGTTAATCCGTGGCTCTTATCAGGGTGCGGTTTACTACGTTGATAATTTGGGAGCAAAAATTGATTCAAAACCATTGGAAAAAATTTAAAGCGTTTTGCGTATTTTTTATTATTTTTCAATTTTCATCCCTTCACGCCCTTTCTCTTGATGAAACCATAAACACGATAAAATCCATATCACCTAATGAAACCGTACAATTCCGCTGGGACCCGTTATTCAGAGACGGCAGTTTTAAGTTAGGAGAACATTACGGGACATTTTCCGCCGCCGCAAAAGAAGGCGAAACAGGGTATCTTGTATTTGATAACCGAGAGCTTTTTAACGTCCCCCTGCCTTACAATAACAGCGGAAATTTGGTCTTCCCCGACAATTTTGTTTCCACTCTTAAAAACACATTCGCGCGAATGTACGAAAACGATATATCCCGTTTCCGAGTCGCCGTTATTGTCATAGACCCAGGACACGGCGGCAAAGATTCAGGCGCTGTAGGGAATTTAACCGTCAACGGAAAAACTACTCAAATTTATGAAAAAGACATTGTTCTTAAAACAGGGCTGGCTTTAAGGGACAGGCTGACAAGCGCATATCCCGACAAACGAATCTTAATGACCAGAGATACCGACAAGTACCTTACTCTTGACCAACGAGCGGAAAAGGCAAACGCCGTTACTGTAAAGACTAACGAAGCTGTAATTTTTATATCGATTCACGCCAACTATAGCGCCAATTCCTCCGCGCGAGGCTATGAAGTTTGGCATATAACTTCGGGACAACGCAGGAAACTTTTAGACTCTTCCAAACATAATTATTCATCAGATGTACACGCGATTCTTAACGCCATGCTTGAAGAAGAATACACAACGGAAAGTATCCTTTTGGCGGACTCCATACTGTCGGGGCTTGATAAAGCCTTCGGCAGCACTATGCCTTCCAGAGGGCGAAAGGCAAACGATTGGTTTGTAGTCAGAAACAGCCGTATGCCTGCAGTCCTTGTGGAATTGGGTTTTGTGTCAAATCAGCAGGATTCCCTTTACATGACCGGCGAAGAAGGCTTGATTAAATTTACCGATTCCCTGTATAATGGGATAGCAAATTTTATTGGTATTTTTGAGCATTAATGAAAGAGTATATAAACACAGCTTTTAGATCAATTTCCGATTTTCTCTCTTCAACGGTAAAACGCAGGCTGTTTTTTATCGGTATTTTAGCCCTTGTAGCATTAACGGAATTTTTGGTTTTAGGGCTTGCAAGAAGGACTTTTATATTTTATACTGTAGATGACGGGAAAATTTTCGTAGAAGACCGAATGTTAAAGCATTCAAAATCACGGGAGGGTGATATTATCCGTTATACGGAGGAAATGCTTTTAGGTCCGGTTTCTCCCGATTTATTGCCTCTTTTCCCTCGGGAAACTAGGCTTAAATCGTTATTATACCGAAATGGGGTGGTTTTTGCCGATTTTACAGTCGATGCAGCCCTGCCGCCTATAGAAGGGGGAAGTACACTCGATAACTTCCATACCTTTTATGCCGGTATTTTAAGGAATTTCCCATATGTAAAGGATGTGCGTTTTTTCATTGAAGGAAACGCCGTTTCCTTTGAACGGCTGGATGCGGAAACAGTGGTAATCCGTTAAGAATTTTCCGATATTTAAATAATATCGAAAATTCAAAAAAAGTTGAAAATTTAGTGTTTTGCCGTTGACAAAACATTATAAATTTTATAAAATGAGAATTAACAAATTTGAAAGAAGTGTTTTTTAAAGGAGAGCTTTACATGAAAAAGATGCTCATTCTAGTCGTAATTGCGATGATCGCGGTTCCGTTGTTTGCGGAGGAAGGCGTTCTTATCGACTTCACCACCCTCAAAGCGGATATTCACATTAGTACAAACCCTAATGACAAATCCGACACCCCCAACCAAAACCGTCAGACAGTGATGGATTTCTCACATACTGCCGGTAGTAGCTTCACAGCCCAGCAGAAGGCGTTAATGAACACCTCTCTGGCAATTGGTAACTGGGAAGTACATCTGGCGTCTTCTTCAAGGACTGTTCAGAACGTGTCGCTCAGCTTTACCAAAGAAGCTGCCTCAAAAGAGTATGGTACTGTAATGGGTGTACGTGTTCGTTTCCCGACAGAACCGTTTAACTCATGGGCGCTTGTCAAACCCCCGTTTGATATTCCAGCTTATGAGTTATCCACTGTTGGCGACGATGGGAAAATTACCCCGGCGGATCAAAAAGACGGTATAACCAATGTTAAGAGCCGTTTTGAAGCCAAGGAAGAAGGGGCTCCGGCTTATGGTATTATAAAGAACGTCGGAGTTATCAGAGAAGTAAAAGTAAGAGTATATGGTCTTAACTTCCCCCACGGTCTTACAACCATTCTTGTAGACAGCATGGGAATCGAAAAGAGCATGTTCATGGGTTATATGCAATTTGACGGTTGGGGAGAACTCATTTGGAGAAACCCGGCTTATATGCAGGAAGTAAGAAACCGCGATCTTAGGATTGTTCCTCTGTATCCGTTTAATACTCCCTTTATCAAATTCGCGGGATTCCTTATTCAGCGCGATGCCGCTAAAGAAGGCGGAGATTTTGTAACCTACTTTAAAGACGTAGCACTTATTTATGACTTGGCAGTTCTTGATGCTGACAAAGACATCAACGACGAAGCTATCTGGAACATCATTCAGGTTCGCGAAGAACGCCGCAAAACATGGGAAATGGAACGCTTTGGACAACAGCAAGTTCTTCGTTATATCGAACAGCAAAAACAAGCTACAGAACTTCCCTTCGGCGATCCCGGAAGAGAGAAACAGGAATAAGAATAATTTAAGAAAGGCTGTATAGTCTTCTTAAAGTTAAAAGCTGTCTGGAGACATTGTTTTCAGACAGCCTTTTTTTTATATTAACAAAAATGATAGAAGAAAATATAAATGAAACTGTAAATACCCCTGAAAAATCATGTCCGCTAAAGACAGGCTTGCGTTAATTGCGGCAAGTTTTCTCTTATTACCGGGGCGTTGTTTATTCTGTTATAAAGCAATATTTAATAGCAATAGACGACTATACGCTTTCATTGACAATAAATCCGTATCAACCTGTTTGTTTATTCAGACGCGGACAAGCTTATTACCACATAGGCGATTATCCTCAAGCGTTGGCGGATTGCGAAAATTCTCTTGCCCTTGAACCGGAAAATAAAACCGCGGTAAAGTTTAAAGAGCTCCTTCAAAGCAAATTAAGAATGTAATGAGGGGATTATTGCCTTTATTTTTTAATTAAATTATACTAACAGTGTCGGTCCAGTAGCTCAGGGGATAGAGCAGTTGCCTTCTAAGCAACTGGTCGGGAGTTCGATTCTCTCCTCGATCATTACAAAAAAAAGCACGGCGTTGCCGTGCTTTTTTTTGCTTACAGTAAGCTGTTCATTGTTAAAACCATCGTGAAGAGGGCTACGGTTTCAATAACACCGATGGCTGCGACGTACTGGGCGAAGCCTTTTCCTGATTCAGCTTGGGCATCAGCTGCACACGCTCCGGCTTTTCCTTGGAAGACTGCCGAGAACGCAATGGCTATTGCGGACGCAATACTAAAACCAAAGTTCAGTAAGCTGTAATCGCCTGAAGCCGCAGCGTTATCTCTTATATTGTTCATCATAATGTAAGCGTAGAAAACCTGAGTCAACGGGGCGCCGACAAATACCAGCAATGTCATGGGAGCAGGTTTGTTTGTTATATAACATTTTTTCCATGCGCCAATAGCCGCTTGTGAGGCGATACCAATGCCGAATCCTGATCCAACAGCCGCAATACCGAGTACTAACCCGGCTCCTAGTAATCCTAAATTCATACTCCACTCCTTAAAATTTATTTAATTTCTTTTTCTTTAAAAGGCTTATAAGCCGTGCCTGACCAGGCAAGACCCACATGCCCTGAAAATTCCAATGTGTTAAGACGCACTCCATGAACCAGTACCGATAATACGTTCAGCACCATGTTTAAGCCGTGTCCGAAAATCAGCAAAAGTACCCCAGCAAAAACCATAAAACTGCCAAGCATCGGACCCGCCATGCCGTTTATTGTTTGCGCTATAGCCGCTCCCGCAAGCCCTACCGCCCAAAGCCTGATATATGACATTATATCAGAAAATACGTTTACTACTCCAAGAACAACGGTAATGATATTTTGACAACTGGTTAATATCGACCTCAATATACTGCCGTCGTATGGGGAGAAAATAAAACTTAAAGTAAATCCGCTGGCGATTAAATATAAGGAAACAGGCAATATGGGAATATCTTTACTGACAATCAAATTTAAGACTACATTAAACATTCCCAATAACATTCCTATTGTTCCCAATTCTCCCAATATTTTTAATGATTTGCATTTAAATATTACAACAATGTGCGCAATCACTAAATGTACTACAGCAAGAGAAAAACAGAATATTTGCAAATTCCTACTTACTATATCCGGATCTGTTTTTGCCGAAGAAATATAAGACAGTGAAATCTTTTTTAAGAATTCGGGTATATATTTGTTATCCATCGCAAACCACGAACATGTAAGCACGCCCCATATTGTGTTTAGCACACCCAACAATAGAAGCATTTTTATCGGGGTCGATACGGCTTTTTTATTTTTTAACGCCATGATAATGCCGACTATCGCCATAGTTGTAATAATTAGACCGTATGCCGCGTCTCCAAAGAGCATGGCAAAGAAGATACAAAAGAAGGTTATAAAAATAGGAGATATATCAACCTCGCGGTATCCAGGGTTAATGTCAAGGAAGCCGGTAATGGGGGTAATAAGCTGTACAAATTTGTTGTTCTTTAATTTTGTCGGGACTACTTCGTCTGTTTCAGCTGGTTCATCGACAGATAACGCCCAGCCGTTTTCGGACGCCACTTTTTTTACAAGACCGACATCTTCCGCCGGCACATAACCTGTAAGCCAAGAAAGCCCGATATCAGAAGG
>NZ_BDHD01000060.1:0-10810 GCF_054786075.1 Treponema sp. R6D11
GAGGGCGACGCTGGCAAAGAGGCAACAAAAAATGCGATTGAAAGTCTGCGCGATGCGCATTTAAACGTTTAAGTCGAAGTTTGGGACGGGGCAAAAGACCCTGATGAATTCATACAGACATTTGGAAAACTGGCATTTTAAAAAGTTTTACAATCGGCAGCAGCTATCAACTTGTTCACATATAAGAGCCTAGCCGACAAATATGATTTGAAAAACTCATCAGACAAAATAAGTTACATCAAAGACGTTGTCGCGCTGCTTTCAAAGATAGATAGCGACATTGAAAAAGAGATATACATCGGCAAAATCGCTGAGGAGACGGGAGTTTCCAAAGAGAGCCTAGCGAGCGAGTTATCCAAGCTTGGCAAATCAAGGCCAAAGCGAATAGCATCGACGCCGAGCGGGGATAATATATTGTTGCAACCTTCGAGCGATAGCGAGAAAAAACTTTTGATAATTATCGCAGCAGATTTTGCGAAGGCAAGCAAAAAAAACATAACGAAAGACACCTTTTCAAGCGAATTATACAAATCAATATTCGCAGAGCTTGAAAAAGGAAAAACAGCGACAGACATGCTAGCCGACGAGAATTTTGTTGAGAGCCAGAGCGAGATAGCAGAGATTTTTATGGGAGAGAAAGAGCCGGCAAGCGATTTATTAATAGACGAACTTTTATACATAATCAAAAAAGAAAACAGGAAGAAAGAGCTTATCAAGCTTGCGGAAGTGAACGATGTTGCAGGGATGCAGGAAATAATACAAAAGGGGCAAGAGTAAATGGCGGAAAAAGTTATCGACAAAAAAGAAATAATGAAAAAGTTGATTGAGAAAGGCAAGAAACAGGGTATGATTTCTTATGAGGAGATCATGACCGCGCTTGAATCAATCGAGCTTGCTCCCGAACAAATCGAGGCTTTTTATGAAAAGCTTGAGAGCATGGGAATTGAGATTGGGAACATCGAGGCCGAGCTAACCGAGATTGAGGAAGAGGAAGTTGTTGACGCTGCCGAGAGCATAGACGAGAATATTAACGAAAACGTCGGCACGGATGACCCGATTCGTCAGTACCTAAAAGAAATCGGCAAAATCCCGTTGCTTACCATCGAGGAAGAAGCAGACTTAGCGACAAGGATGCTCGAGGGCGACAATCAGGCGCGGCGCGACCTTTCGAAGGCAAACCTGCGTTTGGTTGTTTCTATCGCGAAGAGATATGTTGGGCGCGGGATGCCGTTTTTGGATCTGATTCAAGAAGGAAATTTAGGGCTAATAAAAGCTGTTGAAAAATTCGATCACACTAAAAACTTTAAGTTCTCGACATACGCGACATGGTGGATTCGTCAGGCTATCACACGCGCGATTGCCGACCAAGCGAGGACGATTAGGATCCCTGTTCATATGGTTGAGACGATAAATCGCTTGCTGCGCGTTTCTCGCCAACTGTTGCAAGAGTATGGTAAGGAGCCGTCAATCGAACAAATCGCAACCGAGATGGAGCTGCCGATTGAGCGCGTGATCGAGATACAAAGAATGGCTCAGGAGCCGGTTTCTTTGGAAACTCCTATTGGCGAAGAAGATGATTCGCATCTAGGCGATTTCATTCAGGATGAGGACGCGTTATCGCCTGTTGACGCCGCTAGTTTTGCATTATTAAAAGACCAATTATTAAATATTTTAGCAACATTAACCTTCCGTGAAGAGCAAGTTTTGCGTATGAGATTCGGGTTAGACGACGGCAAGGCAAAGACGCTTGAAGAAGTTGGGCAGTATTTCGACGTAACGAGGGAGAGAATCCGCCAGATTGAAGCGAAGGCGCTTAGAAAAATGCGCCACCCATCACGCTCGAAGAAGTTGCGCGAGTTTTTAGAGGAAAGCGAAAGATAAAAGAAACAGCGAGGAGAAAATCGAAAAAATGAAGCCTTGGGAAAACAAAATTTTGATAACACTCTTTTCGATTACCATCGCTTTTTTTGTATGCATAATGCTTTGGACGAACAATATTGCTCGCGAAAATGTTGGCACTGACGGATTTAACACAGTTGTTGCGCCGATCACAGAATTTTTCAAGAAAACAGGAGCGGATTGGAGCGGATTTTTCGCGCATTTTCAAGACACTAGCAAAATCATAAACGAAAACGAGATATTAAAAGAGGAAAACGAATCGCTAAAGAAGAACAAAACGGAATTAGACAATTACAAAAACGAAAACGAGAGATTGCGCGCGCTTTTAGGGCTTAAGGATAATTATCATAAATATAAAAACAAAACAGCGCAGATCATTTCCAACAATATGACTAATTGGCAATCCGAATTCACGATAAATCGCGGCAAAAATGACGGGATAACCGTTAATTCCACCGTTGTTTCTCCTCGCGGGCTCGTCGGGTATGTATCGAGCGTTGGAGCAACTTGGGCGACGGTGAAAACTATATTAAACGCTGACGTTTCTGTTAGCGGCGAGATTGCGCGAACGGGAGCAGCCACCATTACTCAAGGGCGGCTAGATCTGGTGCACAGGCTTTTGTGCGAACTGACGTATGTATCCAAAAACGCAATTTTGATCTCCGGAGATGTTGTTCAAACCTCAGGCAGGGGAGGGATATATCCTATGGGAATCATAATCGGGTCAATCGACGACATTAAAATAGATAGCCAGACAACGACGCAGACCGCTATCATCACGCCTGCTGTGAATTTTTCTACTCTCAAAGAAGTGGTCGTGATTATAAAATGACGATGCGCGATGTAATAAAAAATGTTATTTTTGCTGTTTTCTTAGTTTTATTATTCACGATGCAAAAATCTATAAGCTTTTTCGGGTTCGCTCTCCCGCTGTCTTTTATTTTTGTTATATGCATTGCAAAAACAGGGAGCACAATTGAAGCTATAATTTGGGGAGCGATAGTCGGGCTGTTGGTCGACATTTCAGCAGGCTTCCCGACTGGACAAAACGGCATTATATACATGCTTATTGCGTGCGGCGCAAACAAGCTATCTATGGCTTTTATGAAGAAAAAACCCCTAACGATTATGATTTTTTTCTTTTTTTCTTCTATTATATATAACGCAATCATGCTTATTGTATCTTTGTTCACGTCTAACGTCGGTAATCTCTGGGTAGTTTTGGCGAACACGTTTTTAGTTGATGGAGTTATAACGTCGATTTTGGGGTTGGCGTTATATTACCTAATGGAGCCTTTACATGAATACATCAAATTATAAAAGAGCGCGATTTTTATTTATATCGATGGTTGTGTTTTTCGGCATCAGCCTTGTTGCGCTTGTCTGGTTTCAATTAGTTAAGTATAAATATTATCTCAACATGGCGATTAACCGCACGATGGCGCAAGATGTTATAATTGCGCCTCGCGGAGAGATCTATGATCGATATGGCAGACCAATCGTGACCAACGAATCCGGGTTCTCGCTAATTTTTCAGTATAGCGATGCCAAAAAAACCGGAATAAATAAGCTAATATTAAATTCTGCTCAAGTTTTGCTCTCGAATGGGGACACATATGTTGACGAATTTCCTATTTCGTTTGATAAAGAACCGGTTTTCGTGGGAGAGGACTTTTCTGCCGTTTTAGAGGAGTTCAATCTTCCGAAAACAACAACCGCAAAAGACTTATTAAACGCGGCTATAAAAAAATATGACATAGACGAAAAATTGACCGTCGGGCAGAAGAGAATTGTAGCCGGCGTGCGCTATGAGATGACGAAGCAAGGGTTCTCTAAACTTGCGTCATACACCTTTTCAACAAGCATTTCAACCGATTCGATGATGATTTTTAAGGAACAATCAGACAAATTTTTAGGCGCGGTTGTCAACAGCATACCGGAGAGAAGATATGCGTCGCCTAAGATTGCTAGCCATATTTTGGGTAGTGTCGGCGTTATCAGCGAAAAAGAATATGAAGAAAAGAGAGACAAAGGATATAAAAAGACGGATTTAATCGGAAAAGAAGGGCTTGAAAAATATCTTGAGACGTACTTAAAAGGGGTCGACGGAGTTTCTTCGACATACACAGACAGCAAAACGGGCGAAATTAGCACGATCAAAACAGAGCCTGAAGCTGGGAGCTATGCGGCTTTAACCATTGATTTAGAATTGCAAAAAACCCTTGAAAAATCCCTTGCCAACACGATTTTGGAAATACAAAAATACGGAGATAGCCGCGGTGCGAATTCGGGTTCGGCTGTTGTTTTAGACGTCAATACTGGCGAAGTTTTAGCGATGGCGAGCTATCCGACATATGATTTAAAGAATTTTAGAAAAGATTACGCGCAAATTATTCAAGATAAAAGCAAGCCTTTGTTCAACAGGGCAATTTCAGGAGCATATGCTCCAGGGTCGACTTTCAAGATCCTCACTGCCATCGCCGGGCTTGAAGAGGGCGTTATCACTCCGCAAGAGAAGATTGTTGACCGCGGAGTATATGAATATGAGGGATTTACAGACAAAAACTATAAGCCTGCATGTTGGTTTTGGAACACAAAACACATGACGCACGGGGCTGTGAATGTCGCTGATGCTCTAAAGGTATCCTGCAATTATTACTTTTTTGACGTTGGCAGACGGCTTGGCATATCGAAATTAAACGAATATAGCAAAAAATTTGGGCTTGGGCAAAAAACAGGCATTGAAATTGCCGGAAACAACGAAGTAGTGGGCGTTTTGGCGGGTAGAGAAGAGCGACAAAAGCGCGGGCAAGCTTGGTATAACGGAGATTTATTGCAGGCGGCGATCGGGCAGAGCGATAACCAGTTCACGCCATTGCAGTTAGCGGACTTTGTTGCTGCCGTTGCAAACGGTGGAACTTTATATCAACCGCATCTTGTTAAAAGTATAAAGAAAACAAACAACGAAGAAATTTTCACAGCCACGTCGGTCAAGCTAAACCAGATTAAAATTTCTAAAACGACGCTCGATTATGTCAAAAAAGGTTTGAGGGATGTAACCGAAACGGGAACTGCGTCCGGCGCATTTAGAAATTATCCTATTCCTATCGCCGGCAAAACCGGTTCGGCACAGGTTGGGAAAAACAAGACAAACGGAATTTTCGTTGCATTTGCGCCAGCCGAAAAACCAGAGATCGCTATCTCCATCGTCGTCGAAAATGCTGCCCATGGAAGCTACACGGCATACATCGCAAAGGCTCTTTTTGATAAGTATTTCAATCAGGCAAAAGTTGTCGACAAATATAACATCAAAAATACGCTGATACCTTAAATCTAATTGTTACAAAAATATTACACTGATTTAATGCGGGTTTTAGAGAATTGTTACATAATTATTACAACGAATATTACAAGTTTATTACAAGAATTCTTGTAATATTTCTGTAATATAGCATAATTTTCATCAAAAAAGACCATAATATATAATAGGAAATTTTAAGAAAATTAAATCGGAGGAAGCGAAAAAATGGACAATCAAAAAATTCTAGCTGGCGTTGGTTGCGAGGCGAAAGATTGCAAATATAATTATGAAGGATGCAAATGTTGTGCGCCGTCGATTAACGTTACAGGCAAGCAAGCGTCATGCACGCCCGAGACGGCTTGCGAAACTTTTGTGAAAAATCAATCATTCTTTTAAGAGGCAATTGCAAAAAGACTTCCAAGGTGTGAAGTCTTTTTTATTTACAAAACTTTAACACAAAACGGCGAAATCGATATTGTGCGAGGAGCGGGAATATGATATAATTATATTATAGGAGTGATTGTTTTGGAATTCCGTCGCGCAACATTTCTTACAAGAGAGGAAACGCTCGCCGAGGCATTTGAGCTTGGGCGTTCTTTGCGTGAAGAAGGATATAAGCGCGAGGACATTTTCGGGCTAGAAACTCCGTATGACACGAGCTATCAACAAATAGCAATTCCAGAGCGAGAAATAGAAGCTTTATGCAACGAAATATACGGGCAAACAAAGAAATTTTTCGGTGAAGAGTTTGCAGAAAGGCTGATTTCAAGGGCAAAAAGCGTTGCTTGGTTTTATGTTACGCCAGAAAAGAGCTCATTTGCGCACACGGACGTTGTTAAAAACTCGAAATACAACGAGCTTCACTTTTTATGTGGTGGAATTAGGGCAATTTACGGCGAGGAAAACACGCTTAGCCTCCGCAGAATCGACGATTTTGCGCATGAGGCCTACCATATTGCAACAACAGAACATGCGACAAGAACGAGCAGAGACCCGTGCGTTGATGATGAAGTATATCAAAAATGCGGGCTGAGGCTCACAAAACACAAATGGGCGGGGCATAGAGTGCAGGAGGCACATTATAACCTTGGGCTCGGCATGGAAGAGGGCTTGGCGACAGCTTTTTCCAACTTTGTTACATCGAAATACAGTGGAACGCTTGAATATGAGGCGCATATGAGCCAAAAAGCAGAGGCGATCAGGCGAGGAGTTTTGAACGAGAGATATGCAACCGCGTCAAAAAACATTGAATATTTGCGAACTTCTAACAAAAAAGTTTTTGACGGGCTAGTCGACCTTGCTTTTGACCAAGATGTCGGTAGGTATGCGCAGATTCGAAATAAATCAGGCATAGATTGGTCTACAATTACGTCTGGCAACGAGATACAAACAGCAATACGGCTGTTGTTCCTTGAGCTGGATAGGTCGGTATCGATGGACCCAGGGCCGAAAAGCAACGTTTTAATCGCGAAAAAGTTGGGTTTTTAACATGGAAAAACTTACAAATATTCAAAAAATCGAGCCATTTAGCAAGGAAGATACGCTCGACACCTTTGCGTCCATCATCGAGGATATCAATGTTGAGAGCGGCGCTTTTTGCGCGGAAATGATTCCCGCCGAGCAGATTGATGCAATGTGTGAGGCTTTGACGCCGATTGCTAAAGACTTTTTTGGCGCAGAGTATTCTGCAAAAATGATAGACGAAGCCAAGAAGACACCGTGGTTCAGCTATGATTTCGGTCCTGCGAAGCAGTCATATCTCGTCCTGACGACGTTGCAGAATAAAGAAAATCTCGAAGTGAAGTGTTTGCGTTTTGGCGTGTTGCACGCGGAGCATAACAGCGGTAAAGAAATGCTGATAAACGGCGTTGATGTAAGCCTAATTATGGAATTTGCGCACGAGATGTACCACAACGCAAACGCAAGGATATACACCGCGGGAAACGACGACGACAAGTTGGTTTTGTGTAAAGTTGGGCTGAAGTTCAAGAAATTTCCTGTCAATCAAATTGGCAAAACGCTACCCGATTGGGGCTTCGGTTACGGTGCGGAAGAAGGCATTGCAGAACTGTTCAAAACCGAGGCGTATTGCGACCTTTTGGCAGAACATTATCCGGATTTTGTATACGAGGAAGAGCAGCATTCGTACACCAAGGTGCTGGAAAAAGCCGAGGATATGTATTATAACGACACGAAGGCGTTCCAGGAGACGCTGGACACTGCTTTTGAAGACGATTTACAAATATATTTAGATATGAGATACAAAATTGGGGTCGACGTAGCATCGCCGGAGAAAGTTAGAAAAATTATGAAGTCGTTTGACGATGCGATTATAGAAAAAACGGATATTTCCGTCACAGGAACAATAAAAAAGCTCCTACCATAGGAGCTTTAATTTTTTTGCAAATTATCCTTGCAGAATGATTTTTTGCCCCTCGGCAAATTCATCACCGTTGTCGCCTAGCACGTCTTTTTCGCGTATTTTGAATTTTTTGGCGATTTCCCATGCGGAATCATTGCTTTTGGTGTAATAAATTCTTAGCGCATACGGCTTGTTTTCAATGCTTTCTTCGCTTTCTTCGACATTTGAGACAAATTTCTTAGCGCGGTCGTCGTATATTTCCGCGTCAATCTCGATATCCGCCTTAATATCCACAATTCCGCTTGCGCCAACCTCGGCTTTTACGTCGATATTGTTGATTTTGCTATAGACGCTTCCGCTTGATGCAACGGGAACTTTTTTCTCGAATGGGATTTTGACTTTTTGCCCGTCGTAATTGCTTGCGGTTTTGTATAGCAAATCGACAGTCAAAACACCTGACAAACTCAGCGTTTCGCCCGATACTGAACTGTCTGTTATTACTGCGCTAGACAAAATATCAACGATGTTTTCGAACTCGTCTGCCTGAATTTGCCCAGCTGCTTCTAATCCTAAAGTTTCCCCGAAAACTTTTTGAGGATATTTGAAATCTTCATAGGAAACATCGATGTTTTTGTCCAACGAAAAGGTGTCGGTTAGCACTTTTTGGCTAACTGTGCTGGTTGTTGCGATCGAGCAGACAAGATTAGCATCTATAGAAAGCTCCTCGTTTTCGCTTTTTGAGACATTTGACACAATTTTTTCTAATTTATATTCGCAAGAAACGTCTGTAATATCTTCGGCGTCTAAAGTTGCAATCTCGCTAAAAGGCAGGATTTTAACCTCTTTTTCTAGCAATACGCCCTTAATTTGGACTAGATCAACCTCGATTTCGCCCTTTAAAAGAACTTTGTTGCCCGCAACTTTTTCCTTTGTGTTAACGATCCTTCCTTTAGAATATAGAATTTCATCGACTCCAACGCATGGGATGCTTTCTCTTGCTGTTATTTTTTGGTCTAAAACCTTGTTTTTCACTTCGCATTCAAAATTTTCGTATGCTTTTTCATATTCGCCTTCGATGTCCCGCGTTAGCTCTTGCTTATTGGCTATATAACCGCTTGATGACAGGCTCAAGACGGCGCGAACGCCAAGTTTTCTACTATTAATAACTAATCCGTCGCTCGACAATGCTTTGATGTCCACGTCTTGGTACACCGCGCCCTCGGGGAAATATAGAGAATGCGTTAGTGGTTGTTCTGCGCGCAGGGATGTTATGCGCCCATCGTCTGTTAAGTATACGATATCAAACGAAATGCTGCCATCGACGATGACTTTGCCGTTTTGCAAACTGCTCGAATGCAAGCATATATTCGCAATATTTGTGATAACTCGCATAACATCTGGTTTATAATCTGGTATGACGATATCCAGCTCAAACGGCACCTGTTCCGCGCTTGTTACAACCTTTTTTTGAAAAACCTCAACCTCTTTGTTTAATACGTTTTCCATAGATATATTCTCCTCCTAATTACACTATAAAAAATCTTATTCGCGCTGGGGCGAGATTATTACTATAATGCTTGAAATATAAAGTTTTTTATGATACAATAATCAAAACGAGGAGGTGGTATCGCTTGGAAAATGTTAAATATCGAATTCGTCAAAGGAAGAGAAGGCGGCGTTTTTGGCTAACGTTGCTGCTTTTAATTATCATTTTTGGAGGCGGGAGCCTGCCTATTTTCACTGTGGCTAAAGTTAACATAAAAGGAACCGAGGACAAGGCTGTATCGCGATATGCCGAAACATTAAAAGGAAAAAACATTTGGTGGCACAGGCTTTCTACTATAGAAAAAGGGCTATCTGTTGTGCCGGGCGTCAAGAAAACAAAGGCGAAAAGGCATTTCCCTAATATATTATCACTCGAAGTGACAGAGCGGGAGCCGAAAGCTTTCGCATATATAGGAAACAATTTCGTGATTGTGAGCGAGGATGCTTATGTTTTGTCGGTTGCAAAGGCTGTTCCGGCTGGGCTTATTGAGATTAAAGGGATAAAAGAGACGGAAACGAAGATCGGCAAGCCGTTTTTAGCTCCAGGGACAGAAAAATATAATAAATTTGTAGGGATTTTAAGCTCGTTTGCGGATTATGGGTTTATAGACGGCATAAAATACATTGATTTTACGCTCGGGACAACAGCTGTTATTAAATATAAAGATTTTATAATCGATTTTGGCAATAGTTTAAAACGTGATGAAAAAATGAAGTTGCTCAGCGAGATCATACAAAAAAGCGCCGGGAACACGAAGGCAGAAATCGACGTTTCATCAGGCGAGAAGGCATATTTTAAAGAGATTTATTAGGCTGGGCGCATCAAGTTTTTCAGCTTTTTAAGCACTCTTTTTTCAACCCTCGAAACTTGGACTTGTGAAAGCCCAAGTTTTTTTCCTACTATGCTTTGTGTCTCTTCGCTGAAAAAACGAAGCATAATGACTTGGCGTTCCTCGGGCTCCAAGTTTCCCAACATTTCTTTGATAATAACTTTATTTAGCACTTCATCTTCGATGTTTTCGCTTGAGGCTTTTGTTTCTAACTCGCTGGTTCCCTCGCCGTCATATAAATTATGCGAAATGAAATCGCAGGAGATATTTGCGTCCGTCGCATCTGTTATCTCTTGCGCGTTTAACCCAAGGGCTTTTGATATCATGCTAATTTTCGGCTCAAAACCGTGTTTTTGAGAGTATTCTGCTCGGAATTTTAAAATTTTTAGATTGTTTTCTTTTAGTATTCGGCTTACTTTTATTATCCCGTCATCTCGCAGGAATCTTCGTATTTCACCGAATATTAAAGGGACGGCATAAGTCGAAAACTGCACGCCGAACGAGCTATCGAACTTGTCGATAGCCTTCAAAAGCCCGATTGAGCCTATTTGGAAGGCGTCTTCAGGCTCGAGCCGATGATAAAATTTTTTCGCGACATTCCAAACAAGCCCAACATTTTCTTGGACGATAATCTCCCGTTGCGATAAATCGCCTGCTCGCAGGCGTTCTATTCGTTCGAGCGTCTCCATCTATTCCTCGGTTATCTCGAATTTTTTGCGCAAAGTAACGCTCGTTCCGCGCCCGACCTCGCTTGTAACAGCGACGGTGTCCATAAAAGTTTCCATTACGGTGAATCCCATTCCGCTGCGCTCTTCGGCCTTGGCGGACGTCCATAACGGCTCGCGAGCTTTTTTGACGTCTTTGATGCCTGCG
>NZ_BDHD01000061.1:0-10642 GCF_054786075.1 Treponema sp. R6D11
TTGGAAAACTTTGCCCGGCGGGACGCTTGCAAGCGAAGGTTCAGCCTGCGCATTTTCAATTATTTCCAGCGAATTGGGATTTAAATTATCGGTAAATTCGCCGGGAGAGCCGTCGGGACGGGCAGGGACTTCCATAGGCTTTTCTACGCCGAAAAGATAATCGTAAATACGAGCCTGTATAGGAACTGAATGTTTTGCGGATACCCAATGTATTGTCCCTTTTACTTTTTTGTTGTCTTGAGCGTTACCGCCGCGAGTCTGCGGGTCGTAAGTGCAACGCACGGCTGTAATATTGCCGTTTGCGTCTTTGTCAAAGCCTGTACAAGTAACAATGTACGCATAACGCAGGCGTACTGAGTTTCCCGGGAAAAGACGGAAATATTTGGGCGGCGGGACTTCTTCAAAATCTTCACGCTCAATCCATAATTCGCGGGAGAATGGCACTAGGCGTTTTCCCGCGCCCTCATCTTCTGGGTTATTTACCGCTTCCAATTCCTCGGTTTTGCTTTCGTCCCAATTTTCTATGATTAGCTTGAGAGGGCGCAGAACTGCCATTACACGCAGAGCGCGTTTGTTTAAGTCTTCGCGCAGGCAGTATTCAAGAAAGGCGATGTCTACCATGCTATCTGTTTTTGCGATGCCAATTTGCGAAACAAAACTGCGGATAGCTTCGGGAGTGTAACCTCGACGGCGAAGACCGGCTATTGTCGGCATTCTTGGATCGTCCCAACCTGAAACATATTTTTCCTGCACAAGTTTCAAAAGCCAGCGTTTGCTCATAACGGTATGGCTCAAATTAAGACGGGCAAATTCAATCTGACGAGAAGGAAAAACTTCCGCCTCTTGGATAAACCATTCGTACAAGGGGCGGTGGATTTCGTATTCAAGAGAGCAGAGAGAGTGAGTGACTCCCTCTTTAGCGTCGGAAAGCGGATGTTGAAAATCGTACATTGGATAGATACACCATGAATTGCCTGTGCGGTAATGGGTTTCACGGCGTATTCGATACATGACAGGATCACGCAGCAACAGATTAGGATGAGTCATGTCAATTTTTGCCCGCAGGGTTTTTGCTCCGTCGGGGTATTCGCCCGCGCGCATTTTCGCAAAGAGGTCAAGATTTTCCTCAACGGAACGATCTCTGTAAGGACTGTTTCTGCCCGGCGGCGTTATGGTGATATTATTTTTATCGGCGACCGCCGTCCCTCTGTACTCGCTCATTTCGGTATCGGTTAAATCATCAACGTACGCTTTTCCTTTTTTGATAATTTTTATCGCAAGCTCATACAGGTACTCGTAATAATCTGAAGCGTAATATTCTCGGTCTTCCCAATCGTAGCCCATCCATTTAATATCGCGCTTGATTGCCTCAACGTAAGAGATGTCTTCTTTTTCGGGGTTTGTGTCATCAAAGCGCAAGTTGCATTTTCCGCCGAAACGCTCCGCCATGCTAAAGTCGATATAAAACGCCTTGCAGTGACCGATGTGTAGCCAGCCGTTTGGTTCCGGCGGAAAGCGCGTATGCACATAACTGTATTTTTTTGCCGCTAAATCTTCTTTAATAAATTCGCTGATAAAATCCGTTCCCAAGGAATCCGGTTTTGTTTCGGCGTTATTTTCGTTAATCATATTTTCCCTTTTAAAAATTTGTCAGATAACATAGACCCAGAAGTAAAACCGCCCATAAACATTTGTCATTCTGATCAATGTTTTTATTTTTCAACTCTTTTAATAAAGTAAGTTTGCTTCCGTACCACCAGAAAAGCCCCATTTGCGCGTCAATGCGGAAGGTGTACTCGGCAAAATCTTCTTTTTCGCTTTGAGCGCCGAAAAAAAGATAAGCCAATTCATCAAGAATCATGCTAAAATCATCTATCGCTTTTATGTAATCCGTTTGCTCTACAATTTTCATAAACAACGGAATATCGTCCTGTAATTTTCCTTTGCGGTTTTCATCGGCTTCTTCCACCCATGTTTTTTTTATTAACAAAGCTAAATTATTTTGAAACTGCTCCAGAAAGGTTTTTAATTCTCCGCTGTTTGTCTCAAGCGCAAGCAAGCGCTGATACTCAACACCGATGCCAAGCGACTTTGCAAATTCTCCGGCGGCTTTTATATCTGGTTTTTGCCCTTTGGAAAAACCGTCTTTTAAAAATAGTCTTTCAGCCGTTTTGCGGTATTCACCTGGGAGAGAAGAACTTGCTGGCATATTTCCATGATACATAATGTAATTTGATAACTTATGTCGATTTTAGTCAAGGACATTAAGATAAGTTTTTACAGCTTTTACAGTGGAAGGAAAAGCGAATCGGGAAAAGTCAATTTCATCGGGTTTTAAGAATAAAATATCCGTGATTTCAGACTCCTGTCGGCGCAGGTCTTCGGGTTTAAGAGCGGGGGCGCGGAGCGAAAAGTACATATCGCATGTGTTGTAATCTATGCCCTTGTATTTGTACACATTGGAAAAAGACGCAAATAATTTAAAAATGTCGGCTAATTTCGCGCCGTTTGGAACAGGCGGCGTCCAATTAATTTCTTCCCGTAACTCGCGGTAGAGTCCGTCCAGAA
Source organism: Treponema sp. R6D11 (assembly GCF_054786075.1). Classification (NCBI taxonomy): domain Bacteria; kingdom Pseudomonadati; phylum Spirochaetota; class Spirochaetia; order Treponematales; family Treponemataceae; genus Treponema; species Treponema sp. R6D11. The sequence continues at coordinate 2,569 of NZ_BDHD01000061.1, forward strand.
CGCCTTCGCCGGGATCGACAAAGCCGCCGGGAAGATCCAGTTTTCCGATACCCGGCTCTTTGCCGCGAACAAGAAAAATAAGCCGCTCTGTTTCTCCGTCCGGCACAATGATAATACAGCCGGTAGCGGCGGCGACATTGTGGTAATAAACAAGACCGCAGTCGGGACAGCGGAAAAACTTCCCCTCATTAAAGGTAATTTTTTTTGAAGCGCACGACGGGCAATAATTGAACATACTTTATAATACAGATAATATGGGACTTTTCAAAGTACCGCGCGATCAATATAATTGAATTATGAATACTGAATGTTCTTTAAAAGTAAGAAGCTATGAATGCGATGGCTACAACCATGTGAATAACGCAAACTACTTGAATTATCTTGAATACGCGCGTTATGAATTTCTTAAAGATATTGGTTTTGACTTTGTTAAGGCGACCAAAGCCGGTTACGGGCTTTACATTGCCCGAATAGAAATAGATTACAAAAAACCAGCATTTACCGATGATACATTGATTATTAAATCGCGTCCTGTAAAACAAGGAGCGGTAAGCGGCACTATCGCGCAGGAAATTTGGCGGGGCGAAGATTTATTAATCGAGGCGAAAGTTACATGGGCGTTTGTAGATTCAAAAGGCGCTCCTACAAAAATCCCGTCGGAGTTTGATGTGCCGGGATTAAAACCGGAATAATGGCTATTAAAATTTATACTTAGCGATAATGCCAATATCAGTTGCTGTATAACCCGCTCCACTTAAATTCTTCTCGATAGAAGCCGTCTGTCCAGTATATTTGTATTTTGCGTCGCCGCGAGAATCTTTTATTTCTCTATATGCGAATGAAAAAGATAAAATAAAATGCTCCGAAGGTTTATAAGAAAAAAGAATGCTTGGTTCTATGAAAGTCCCTCCTTTTAAACTATCGGTAATTACTAAATCACGCAGGATATGTTCATCTACAGCAACGCACCATATGAACGGCGTTATTTCAAACGCAAGTTCAATATCAAAATAACGGTTAAATTCTCCATAAAACGAAATTGCCGGAGAAAAAATGTGCCAAGTTTGTTCATAACTTATAACCTTAATAAGGCTCGATAAATATGAATGATCCCAATCTATAACACCGTCTCCGTCAAGATCCAATTTGGGGTATAATAAAGAACCGCCGCGCGCACTCCATGAAAAATACATATTATGATAAGAAATATACGACCTTAGTAAAAATTTTTGATAAATTAAAAATGACATTCCTAAATTTAAATCTATTAGGTTCGCAGAATCTACTTTACTATCATGAACAGAATAATTTGTTAACCAATTCGGACGATTTAAACCTGTCAATTCATAAGATAACCAATCTTTATCTTCCATTATGTCGGCTCCATCTGAAACCGCAATCTTGAATGAACCATTTACAAAAAACCCTAATATATTTCCCGGTTTTAACCATGAATATTTTAAATCTAGCCCAATGTAGTTGAGAGTTTTAAAATTCCAAAGTAATTCGCTTAATTTGTTATCCGATATTGTATTCATATATACGATTTCTTGCGCTTGCCCATTCAACGAGCCAAAATCCATACCGATAGAAAAATTATGTTCTTTAGCCGACAGATTAAAAATCATCACGACTGAAAAAACAAAGATAAATATTTTTTTCATATTATCCTCCAAATTAATTTACGCTGGTTTTTAACTTCCGCTCTTTTTCAAAACGGCTGACTGCCAATTCAATTAAACGGGTGATAAGTTCTGAGTAACCTATTCCGCTTGCTTCCCACATTTTGGGGTACATACTTATCTTTGTAAAACCGGGCATTGTGTTAATTTCGTTGACTATTATTTCGCTGGGCTGCGAAGCAGACCAAGGCTGCGAAGCAGACCTATCTTTTTTCAAAAAGAAATCTACTCGTGAAAGCCCTTCACAGCAAAGCACTTGAAAAACTTTTACGGCAAGTTCTTGAATCCGCTTTTTTGTAGCATCGTCAAGTTTTGCGGGGATTTCAAGAGCGGCTCCTTTTTCATCAAGATACTTTGCGTCGTAAGAATAAAATTCGTGAGAGGGAATAATTTCGCCGGGTACGGACGCAACGGGTTCTTCATTTCCAAGAACAGCGCACTCAATCTCTCTGCCTTGAATAAATTCCTCTATGACGATTTTTGTGTCGTACAAAAAAGCGTCCTTTAATGCGGCGGCTAATTCCGCTTCGTTATGCACCTTGCTGATACCGACAGAAGAACCCATGTTAGCCGGTTTGATAAAAAAGGGAACGCCCAATTCGTTTTTTATTTCCGCAAAAGACGGTATTTTTTCGTGACTCTTAATCGTGAGAAATTTTCCAATGGGGATACCAGCTTCTCGAAAAAGCCGTTTCATTACATCTTTGTCCATGCCGACGGCGGAGCCAAGAACCGACGGACCAACAAAAGGAATATCCGCTAATTTTAAGAAACCCTGTACTGTTCCGTCTTCGCCAAAAGGTCCGTGCAAAATGGGGAATACTACGTCAATATTAAAATTACCCGCTCCTTCGGCGGCAAACATTCCGTTGCTTTCGGGGCGCAAAGAAACAATTTTGCCGTTTGGATTAATTTTTACAAGAGCGGGATTATCGGAGTTAAGTAAAAATTTTTCCGCGTCGTTTATAAGCCAGCGCCCAGATTTATCTATCCCGATTAAGACAGGCTCGAACTTTGTCCTGTCAATCGCCTCATATACATTTTTTGCGGACAACAGAGAGATTTCATGTTCAGCGGATTTACCGCCAAAAAGTATGCCGACTTTTTTCATTTTTACCGCCCCGTAAGCCGCCGCCAGGGATTTACTCCAAAGCGAATTTGAAAATAAAGCCAGCCGATGCCGAAGCCGGCAAGATGAGTAAGATGAGCGACACCGCTATTGCGTCCGGTTATCGAAAAAAACAATTCCAGAGCGGTAAACCCCAAAACCATCACAGGGGCACGCAGTGGAAGTATTCCCCAAATATAAAGAATTGAATCGGGAAAAAATACAGCGTACGCAAGTTCAACGGCGAACAGAGCGCCGGACGCCCCCATAAGGGCGACTATATAATTGCCTGTATAATAATAAACCAGAAAAGAAAAAACTCCCGCTAAAACGCCTGTAACAAAATAGTAGAGCAAAAATTCCTTACTGCCCATTTGCCTTTCGACATGGATTCCAAAAATAAAAAGCCCCAACATATTAAAAATGATATGGCTAAAGCCGCCGTGCATGAACATATAAGTAACAAAAGTCCAAACCCAGCCATGCATAACCATAGCCGGAATCATCGATAATCTTGTAACAAGAAAATACCGAAATTCCGCCCCAAAAAATCGCGTCATTGCAAAAATGAGAAAATTGATACCTATGAGCCAATACACCGCATTAAAGTTAACATACCGAAACGGTCGTTTAATAATATTCATCTTTACATAAGAATAAAGATAGAATCAAATAAGGTCAACCGATGTAATCTGCTACTTGCATAGATGTCTTTTTTCGGTTATTATATTATTAAGAGATAATTATGGCGATTAAAATGCAAAAAAGTAAGGGTAATAAAATAAAACCTGTCCGTGCCACAATTGTGGAAGACCCGGCAGACTGGAAAAAAATGTGGCAGACCGCCCTTACTTCTCCCACCGAAAATCAAATTACACGAATGAAACATCTCCGCAGTTGTTTCGGCTCTTAAATGATCCTCATTACGCCCGAAAACTTCAGTAGTTTCTTTACTATTGAAAAGCTTACCCCTGTTCACCATATTATGGATTTTAATGGTGATAATACCAATGAGTATACGCTTTTTCTTAAACAAGACGCGTTGAAACATCAGGAAAATCATATCTCGAATACCTTTGTACTTGTTGAAATTGAAAGCCGCGCCATCGCCGCATATATTTCTCTTATTGCCGACGCTGTTACTTTGCAAGACGAAGAAAAAGCAAAGCTTTTGCTCCCTGATATATTTTTCGAAACTTTACCGGCTATTAAAATAGCCAAACTTGCTGTTGCTGAAAATTTTAGTGATACCTATTGCCGACTTGGTAGTCTTATGATTGATTTTTCACGAAGCATTGCCGACCAATGCAATGAACGTCTTATCGCCTGTCGTATTCTTACGGTAGACGCAGATATTGAATATGATAAAAATCTTCCCCTATTTTACGAGAAAAACGGTTTTACAGCCCTTCACAGTAAAAAATATACAAAAAAGACTCGTACCCTTCCCATGTGGACTGACATTTATCCATAGATAATCCGCCGATATTCCTCAATCGTTTCGGCGTGGACGGCTTTTTCGCGTAGAGCCGCTCCGCCGACAACACCTTTTGTGTAAGCGCAAAATTGTTTTCGCATTTCAAGACAGGCAGTTCTCTCTCCTATGTCAACGGCAAGCATTTCCAAGTGACGCATGGCGGCGGCTATCCGCACTGAAACTGAAGCCTGCTCCCATGAGCCTGTTTCCAATAATGAACGAGTTTGCGAAAAAATAAACGGATTGCCCTGTGCACCCCTTGCGAACATTATCGCCGCACAGCCTGTTTCTTTGAGCATTTTTTGTGCGTCTTCCGGCGTGTAAAGATCGCCTGAACCTGTAACAGGAACTGGCAGTCGGGAAACTAAATCTGCTATGTGCGACCAATCGCTTTTGCCGCCGTAATTTTGTGCCCGTGTGCGAGGGTGTAGAGTAACCATTGCCGCTCCGGCTTCAACTGCAATCCTTGCACATTCGGCGTAGTTTAGCGATTTACTGTCCCACCCTGAACGTATTTTTATTGTTACAGGAACAGAGCCTAAACTTTCACGCGAAGCGCGAACTGCCGCTTCCACTACTTTGCCAATGACGGACGGGTTTTTCATCAATGCCGATCCTGCGCCATTTTTTACAACTTTTGGAACAGGACAGCCTGCGTTAATGTCCACAGCGTCCGGTTTTAGTGGCGCAAGCAGAGTAGCCGCCTTGTAGATAGATTCGCTCTCCGCGCCGAATAATTGTATAGCATAGCGTTTTTCTTTCTCTCCACGCCGAACCAAATTGATAGCGGCAGTGTTACCTGAAGACGCTTCCGTCTCTGCACCCAACCCATACCTTCCAAAATTACGGTACAACGCTTCGGCAGAAACAAGCTCCGTAAAAGAGAAATCCGCCCCCTCCTCAGCGCAAATGGAGCGAAACGCCCGGTCAGTGTAACCAGCCACAGGCGCAAGAAAGAGATTCCCCGTCAATTCAAGTGCTCCAATTTTTACAGGACGATATAAACTCATTTTAAATTTCTCGCTCTCTCTAACGCTAATCAATGTAGCTTACGCTGGTTTTCTAACTTCTCCCCACTGTTCGTGTGGTTCGTGTTGGTTCGTGGTAGAATTCTTCTTCTCTTGTTCGTATTGGTTCGTGTTTCCGCTATTCATTCGGCAAGCCGAAAAATTTATTCGAGTTTTCCCAGAGTTGAGCGGCAAGCTCCTCTTCGTCCATGTCGAGCATATTTGCCATGAAACGAGCGGTTAGCGGCATATACTTGGGCATATTTCTTTTGCCGCGATAATCCGCCGGAACCATGAACGGAGCTTCCGATTCAATCAATATACGGTCTGTGGGCAGAACGGAAAGCGTCTCGTGCAGATTTTTGGCGTTCTTGTATGTAAGATTTCCCGCAAAAGAGAAATATAAATTAAGCTCCAGAGCTTTCTCGGCATAAGCGGCATCTTCGGAATAGCAGTGAAGCACCCCGCCTTTCGGAGGCAGACGGTCTCGGAGAATATCTAAGACATCGTGTCCCGCGTCGCGGTTGTGAATTATTACGGGCTTACCGAGCTTTGCCGCAAGGTCGAGCTGGGTAATAAAAAGCTCTATCTGAGACTTCTTGTCGCCGAATTTTCGGTAATAATCAAGACCGATTTCACCAATGGCGACAACACGTTCATATTGAACGCTTTGTTCAATATGTTGAAGCCAGTCCTTGCCCGGGTTTTGAACCTCGGACGGGCTGACCCCTACGGCATGATAGACATTTGCCGCCGATTTAAGATTTTCATAAACCTGACCAAAGTCATGAAGACTGTTGCAAATTGAGACAATTCTGGCGACGGAAGCTTGACGGGCTTCCTGTATGACTATTAACTGCTCAATGGGGTCATCAACTATAAGCCCCAAATGGGCGTGAGTATCAAAATACTGCATAGCTTTTATCCAAAAGGTAAGAATTAGATGTATACCAAACTGGTATAGCACATTTTAGCATAAACAGCGAAACTCGTCAACATTTTTTTTATTTTAAAATGCGAAATTTTGTACAATTTTTCGGCGAAAAATACCTCTATAACCCGCCCAATGGGGCTAATTCTTCCCAGCGTGAGGGTTCAAGGGCGTCTTTATCAATACGGACAAAGATTTGCGGTCTGTATCCGCTGGTTGGGCGTAGGGCGTTATTTGCGTTCAAGTAGCCAAGATTGATGCTTGGCGCTCCAGAGCTCTCTGTCATACGGCTTCTTGTCATTGATTCGGGGTTACGAGTAATAGCGTCCCATGCGCGAGAAGATTCGGCGTATAAAACCATAGCCTTGGAGCGGTAATCGCGGTTACCTGTTTGTCTTGCGAGAGCCTCGTTTACAACTCCGGCGTTATTCCTCGCCATCATAAGACGTTCTCCTGTCTCAAGGAATTGGACGCTGTCATTCGGCAATAGTACGGGCAGTCTTACGCGCTGGACTTCCAAAATATCAAGCAGGCGGTTGTAGTAGCCTTGAGCCGCAAAGTAGTCGCCGCGCTGATAGGCGGCATTTCCCATGGCAAAGAGCAAACGTCGATTTAAGGGCAATTCTTTTGAAGCCCTAAACAGATAATCAAGGGCATTTCTCCAGTCTTCTTGCTGATAATAAGCGGCTCCCATACGATACTGAACTTCGGGCGGAGCATAGCCGTATGTTTCGGCTTTTTTGTAGTTGGATATGGCGGCTTCCATGTTGCCCGATTTTACAAAATACTCAAGGTCTCCGCGCAGAGCGTATAATTGACCAAGTTGGGAAGAAGGGGGAATCAAATTCCTGTTCATGAAATCTTCAAACAGCTCTATGCCTCTTACCGCCTGTTCGTCAGCGGGGAAGAATTCTTTGTTGTTGATAAGCAGATTCGCGTAACGATAATGAGTATCAACCCGATAAAGGCGGCGTTTTATAGACTCCTGTTTAGCAAGGTCAAAGGCGCGGATAGCGTTTTCCAAAGTTAGTCGTTCTTCATGAGTATTGCCAAGATTATGATAATAGCGGGCAAGATGATAGTGCGATTCGGGCAGATACGGATCTTGCATGACTGCTTTTAACAGCATATCCCTTACGCTTTCTATGCTTTCAATGTACGGATCGGGTACGGTTCCCGGCGTTTTTTCTAGTTGTTTATCCAACAGATAGCCACCAAGCTCGGCGAGAGTTGGGGTAGAAAGTTTTCGTTTCTTTGGATCGTTTTCAAACCAGACTCTTAATTGAAGCGTCTCTTTTAAATTGTCCGTGCGGATAAAATACTTTAGCATTCTTTCAATGATTGGCGGTTGCCATCCGTATTTCTCAATGAGTCTGGCGTAAGAGAAACGCGCGTCTTCGTATCTATCATAGAATTTTGCAGGGTTGGAATCAGCCCAATCAAGAAAGTTGTCTCCTGCGGCAAGAAGTCCGTCGTAATCATTGGGAGCGTAATCAAGGAGTTCCCGCTGTAAAAGCCTATTTGCCTTGTCGTAATTCATTAAATAATATGTGTCAAGAGCCGCATAATCCAAAACGCCTTTTTTGTCCCGCGGGTAATATCTTAAAAGCTCATCGTATTTATTTTCCGCAAGCATATAGCGGCGTTGATCCCTGAATGCTTCGGCGTAGGCGTAAAACCATTTTTTCTTGCGATGCAGAGTAAAGGCGTCATGGAATAATTCATTTGCCCGTTGGTACTCTCCTGCGGGGATACGTTCATAACCACGTTTGTACAGGGATTCGGCTTTAAGAGGTATGTAAATAAATTTGTAACTTAAATACATAACAGAGCCTGCCATTAACGCAATAAAAGTAAACAGTCTTATAA
>NZ_BDHD01000062.1:0-10452 GCF_054786075.1 Treponema sp. R6D11
CCGTGTTTTTTGTTATACTCTATTTGAATTTCACGTCGGCGGTTGGTTTCGGCTATTGCTTTTTCCATCGCTTCGCTCATGCGGTCGGCATACATGATTACTTTTCCGGCGGCGTTACGCGCGGCGCGCCCAATTATCTGCACAAGACTTGTAAGCGAGCGTAAAAAGCCGATTTTATCTGCATCAAGAATTGCTATAAATGAAACTTCGGGTAGGTCAATACCTTCACGTAACAAATTGATTCCTACAAGAATGTCAAAATCGCCTTGACGCAGTTGAGTGAGAATTTCCACACGCTCAATGGTTTCTACCTCGCTGTGAATGTAGCGGACTTTCAAACCCAACCCAGTAAGATAATCCGTAAGGTCTTCTGCCATTTTTTTTGTCAGGGTAAGGATAAGAGAGCGTTCTTTTGCTTTAATGCGTTTTTGTACTTCGCCGTAAATGTCCTCCATTTGCCCTTCGCTGGGACGCACTTCTATTTCAGGGTCTAAAAGTCCTGTGGGGCGTATCAGTTGTTGCACGACACGCGCCGATTGCTCAATCTCGGTTTTTCCCGGCGTGGCGGAAACAAAAACTGTTTTGTCCAACCGCTCGACAAATTCATCGTAGCGAAGCGGGCGGTTATCAAGGGCGCATGGAAGGCGGAAGCCATAATCGACAAGGCTTTGCTTACGGCTGCGGTCGCCTGCATACATCGCGCCTAACTGCGGCAGAGTAACATGGCTTTCATCAATGAACGTTAAATGTCTTTTTGGGAAATAATCTACAAGCGTGTCGGGAGTTTCGCCGCTTTTGCGTCCCGCCAAATGAGCTGAGTAATTTTCTATGCCGGAACAGTAGCCCATCTCGGTAAGCATTTCTATGTCGTACTCAACACGGGTTTTAAGTCTTTCAGCTTCGATAATTTTGCCGTTGTTTTTGAAATACTCAAGGCGGTCTTTAAGTTCTTGTTTAATTGCACCCATTGCGTTTTGAATCATTTCGCCGGGCATTACAAATTGTTTTGCGGGATAAATAAGCGCGCGGTCGATGTCTTCCAGCATTTCACCTGACACGGGATTAAATCGGCGTATGCGTTCAACTTTATCCCAATCTAAATCGACACGGTAGGCTTCTTCCATGTAGGCGGGATAAATTTCCAGCGTGTCACCTCTTCTGCGGAAACGTCCGCGTTCAAGAACAGCGTCGTTACGCTCATATTGCAATTCGACAAAGCGGCGGATTAGCGAATCGACATCGACGGTTTCGCCTTTTGAAAAAGTAGCGGTCATTTTTTTGTATACGTCGGGGGTTACCATGCCGTAAATGCAAGAGACAGTCGCCACGATGATTACGTCCTCACGTTCCATCATGCTTCTCGCCGCAGAGAGCCTCATTCGCTCTATCTCTTCGTTTATTGAAGCGTCTTTTTCGATGTATAAATCACGGCTTGCGACATAGGCTTCGGGTTGGTAGTAGTCGTAGTAGGAAACAAAATACTCAACAGCGTTGTTAGGGAAAAACCCTTTAAACTCACGGAAAAGTTGTGCGGCGAGAGTCTTGTTATGGCTGACAATAAGCGTGGGCATTTGCACCGCTTCGATTATCTTCGCCATTGTAAATGTTTTGCCCGAACCTGTAACGCCCTGCAAAGTTTGGTATTTGTCTCCCGCTTGTATACCTTCAGCTAACGCAGAGATTGCCTCGTCCTGATCTCCTGCGGGCTGAAAAGGCGATACTACTTCAAATTGGCGCATAAAAATAAATCCTGTTTTTTTACAAATCGTACTTTTTTATCTTTTTTAGTTTTCCGTTATCGTTTATCCACATCTCGTATATATCTTTGTTTTTTTCAACTCGATATTCTCTGCAAAAAACATAAGTGCCATTATTTGCTTCTTTGTTAGTTATAGTGTCAAATATTAATTTGTTTTCGCCGCTGTAATGATATGGGTTGTTATCCAATTCTACTTGAGTCGTTATGGGCGAAAAAACAACATACAGATTATACTTTGAATAATCCGTAGCGATTATTCTGTTAACTGTAGAATTTGGATTAACAAAATTATTTTTTCCAAATAACAGTAAAAATAATTGTCTTTCCGGGTCGCTGGTTATTTTTGCGTAAAGATATTCATTTGAATATTCATAATTTTTAATATCCTTTATGCGGCTACCTATTGTGGAAATATATATTTTATCGCCAAATAAAATACTTTTTGCCGTTCTGTCTATGCTTAAAGAAATGTTTTTAACTTCATTTGCTTCTATAATGTCATTGTCATTTAAATCAACAAAAATTGTAAGATACAGCGTTCCGTCATATTTGCCGTCATAATCTGCAATATCTTTAATTTTTATTACGGCGGTATTATTATGGGTTGCTCTTTTTTCGGGAGTTATTACATTATATTGCATTTCTATATTTATTGTTAATGTAATTTCTTTGTTTTCATTCGCGTTATCTATCAAGGCAGTAGCCGGATTAAATATAACGGTATTTTCACATTCAACAGGGTAGGAATATTTACTAAACATTTCTTCGTTATGGTAAGCAAAAATATGAATTGTTTTATCATTAACATTATTTATCAAAATATTAAATTTTTGATCTTCCAAAGTATAAATATCATTCGATGCATTTACATTTTTACCATTTTGTTCAATGGATACTTTAAAACTGTTATCTTTTGTTTTTTGGGGAGGTCTCTGCTGAGGCGGGTTTTCGCTATTACCCGAAGTACTTGAAGTGCCGGAAGTCGCGCAAGAAAAGAGAACAAAAACAAGCGCCAATATACTTACTTTTATTGTTTCTCTAAACATGAATTTATTATTATGTAATTTTTTAACTATGTCAATTTGCTATCCGGCTTAATTGCTACCTCAATCATCACAAAGGCATAAACCCGATATTACCCGTATGAACATAAGTCAACTTTTTCCCCGCTTCTTTGGCGGCGTTTAAAAGGAAAGACGGGTCTGTGGGCGGAGCGTTCCAGCGGTAATCGGGGTGATAGGCTGTTAAGTGCCAAGGGATTTCTTTGCTTACAGAAGCTATAAAATCCGCCGCCTTGCTAAGCTCTGCTTCTGAGTCATTTAAGTCCGGCACTACAAGGGTGGTAACTTCTAGATGAACGCCCGTCTTTTGGCAAAGCGCAATAAAATCAAGCACTGTCTGCAAATCGCCGTTTAGTGTTTTTTTGTATGTTTCTTGTGAGAAAGTTTTTAAGTCTACGTTGGCGGCGTCGGTAAGTTTTAAAACTTCGGCGGCGGCTTGCGGATTGATACAGCCGTTTGTTACCAGCACATTGGCTATTCCGTGTTTGCGCGCAAGTTCCATGCAGTCCAAAATATATTCAATGTGAATAAGAGGCTCCGAGTATGTGTAAGCAATGGAAGGAGTATCCTGTTTTAGCGCGGCGGAAATTATTTCACCGGGCTGCATCCATTTGCCGCCGATGTCCGTGTTTTGGGAAATATGCCAATTCTGGCAAAAAGGGCAGTGGAAATTGCAACCTGCAAAACCGAGTGAGAGTATTTTTGTGCGAGGTTTAAAATGATACAAAGGTTTTTTTTCGATAGGATCAATCGCAAGGGCGGAGATGAATCCGTAAAATGGAATAATTCCCTTTCCGCCCTTGTTCCCTCTGACTTTGCACGCGCCGAAGTTACCGCTTTTTATTACACAATTGTTTGGGCAAAGTTCACAGTGAATGTTTTCTCCATCTGACGACATGAATAGCGGTTGACGGATAAATTGGGAAAATTCATGCGACTCAATCATGCTACTTCAAACGGCTCTAAAATTACACCGACAGCTCCGCGCTTTACCCAGAGCTTGACCATCGGAACGCTTTCGCCTGCTTCTGTTACTGCGGAAGGATTTTCTTCCACAAATAAAATATCTTCTAAATTAAATTCCAAAACTTTCGGTTCGCTTCCCAAAGGATCTTTTACAAGAATCATTTTACTTTTGTCGGACGGGTGTACCCTTGGACAGCCTAAAAAAGGAACGCCGTCGCTAGGGTGACCATTTGCGTATTTTGTAATACTGCTTAAAGGCAGTGTTTCCAAATAATTTAAGTTATCCATGGTCTTCTCCTTATCTCTATATTAAAGTAAAAATTATTGAATAACAAGAATAATTTTAATATAATAGCTTAGGAGCGAATTTTGGATAAACGGGCTTTTTTTATACAGGGCGATTCTTTGCTTTTACCGGTTAATACTCCGGATTCTCAAATTGAGTCGGGACTTTTATTTGAATTGTCAAAATATTTTAAGAATGCCGATATTTTTGACGCGCCTGAATTGGACAACTCTTCCAACGTGATTTCCGTAGTGTCCGTTCCCCCAAACGCCGTTCCCCCCGAAAATTGGAAAACTATTCCCGTCCGCAGTATTCTCTCCATGTTCAGCGTGTCGGGCGACAACCCCAACCGCATTATCCGCGCCAGCCATCTTGCCCAATGGAGATGGAATTCCCGCTTCTGCGGAACTTGCGGGGCAAAAAACGAGGACGCTCCAACGCATACGCAAAGGCTCTGCCCCAAGTGCGGACGGACAGAGTTCCCAAGAATTTGCCCTGCAGTTATCGTCCTTATTACCGATGATAAAAACAGAATATTACTTGCACATAACAAAAGATTTAAAGCGAGGGTTTACAGTCATATTTCCGGTTTTAACGAGGCGGGAGAAACGCTGGAAGAAACCGTGGTCAGGGAAATCCGTGAAGAAGTAGATATCGAGGTAAAAGACATTGTTTATATTAAATCTCAGCCTTGGCCCTTTCCCAGCTCTCTTATGCTTGGCTTTAAAGCTCGTTATTTATCAGGAACGATTAAGCCTGACGGAGAGGAAATAGAAGACGCAAAATGGTTCACCAAAGATGATCTGCCGGAGTTACCTGGCGAAGGTTCCCTTTCTCGTCATCTTATCAATAATTGGATTAATGGGACTTTTTAATTTTCTGTTCTTAAGATTTCGATGATTCTCCAGCGTTTATGGTTGTCCCTTTTTAGTGTTAGAATATCTTTGCGATGCCTTGCAAAATCATCATATGGCGACCATAAATTGTATTCAGTCTGATAAACTATAAGTCCGTTTTCTTCCTCGCCGCCTATATAATTAAGTTTTAAATCTGTTACGCCAAAAACATTGGGAGCGGGAAGTTGACCTCCCGTTTCCTTCCAAACTTTTGCTTGAATAATTGCCGGAGCGTTTGGTCCTTCATACGCCTGTCTTTGTTTACTAACCGCAAAAAAAGTAGCGACGGCATTTATATCTTTTTTGTCAGCTCCGTTAATGCATGCTTCCATAAATTGATGATTTAAAGAACTAAATGCGTCGTAGTAAGCGGTAACAACCGTGTCAGGCGGCATACCTTCAGTTGTCAGACGACTTTTAATATTTATTACTGTGTTGAATAAAATAAAAAGAATAAACGCTATTCCAATCGCAATACCTACAAGGAAAGGTTTATTGTTTAATATATATCGTTTTGTTTTAATAATTGTATTTGTTCTAAAAAGATAAATTTTCTTTTCGTTTTCATACTGTTTTGATTTCTCAAAAGACAAAGTTTCAAATAACAAAGAAATAGGTACAACTTTATTTTCCTTGCCCGCTAAGACTTCAAAAAAGCCTGAAAGAATATCAATACCGCTTTTTGAAACGCCGTGTTTCTTTTTTTCGACAGGAAGCATAAGAGCGTATTGAATTAACTCTGATAATTTAACGTTAAGCCCGGGTGCGGCAAGATGAATAGGAAGAAAAATACCTTCTCTCATATCCTGATAAATGTCAGCGGAAGGGTATGGGTGGTTTCCAGTTAGTATTTTGTATAACATTACAGCTGTACAAAAAGCGGTTGAATTCATACCGATTAAATCGGGGCAGTTGTAATTATCAAGTTTATTACCTTCTATAAAAAGACAACGGGTAGAAATATGCTCTGGAGCGAAAAAAACATTGCCTTCTTTGGAAACAAATGCCGCGCCGGGATTGGAAGCGGAACGAGTGTCGCCAAGGAACATTTTTGCCTTGCTCCAGTTAATTACGGCTTCCAAAGCTTCTTGCTTTAACGCAGATGATTGCGAAATAGTCCCAATTCCCTCTAAGAGTAAATCTAATCTTTTGCCCGGTACATGGGGACCAAAAACCCTCATAAAGCCGTCTATTTCATTTACACCTGTTACTTTCCATGATTCATGCGATCCGTCTGGGTTAACGATAAAACCCGGGTCTATCAAACTTTGAGACATTTTTGTTCTGGCAAAAGAACGAGGATCAAGTCCGGTATCAAAACATAAAGCCGGTTGATTATTTACTTCTGAAATGTGAATTCGCTGACCCATTTCTTATCCTTTTTTATAAACTTATATGCTGTTATCTTGTCGAATAAAGATAACGGAAATAATCCATGTCGGTAGTAAGAGTTTTGTCAAACTTCGGCATGGTCTGGCGATATGATTCAATCGCTCTCCAGTAATCAAAAAAAGCTCTGTCTCTGTTATACGCATCGGCATAAATTCTTGAGGCTCTTGCATCCGCGTTTCCCATAATTGTTTGGGCTTGAGTGTAAGCGGCGGAAAGAATAGAGCGCTTTTCATTGTCCATTTTTCCCAGCCACTCGGCTTTTCGCCCTTCGCCCTCGGAACGGAACGCCATCGCTATCTGGTTTCTTTCCCTTATCATACGCGCGTAAACGCTTGGCGTAAGCTCTGGCGAATAACTTATTTGCCGCGTTACTACGTCAATAAGCTCTATGCCGTATTCGGGAACCATACGCCGTGAACGTGCGAGTATCTCCTCGGCAAGCTGACGCCTTCCCCTTGTAATCGGCTCATAACTTGAACCAGACTGATTTGTAGAGCTTAAAATATCTACTTCGAGACCTTCTCCGATTGCCACTGCTTCGTTATTAGATAAACGTTCCATAATAATATTGGAGTTTCTGACAGACTCGCGCAGGGGATTTTCGGCTACTACGGTGCGCACTTCCGAGTCGATAATTTCGGAAAGTTTTGGATATGCGGCATCGACAGTATTTATCGACTCATAAAATTTCTTTGGGTCTGAAATGCGCCAACGGGCGACTACATCGACAAAAATAAATTGTCTTTCCGCCGTAGGCACTATTCTTGCCTCGCCGTCCCATGCCATTATTTTTTTTGGATAACGGACAACTTCGTCTATAAAAGGAACTTTTACTTTAAGTCCCGCTTTTGAAACAACATTGGTTATTCTTCCAAATTGAACAACAACCGCTTGCTCACCCTCGTTGATAACATACAGAGGACCTGCCACCGCGATACCGATAAAGACTACAAAAATAACAATTATAACAGTAAGTACTTTTTTCATTATCTGTTGCCTCCCATGTTTTTAAGAGGCAGGAAATTCTGCAAATTGCGGTCGATAATTGTCATATTTTTTTCGTCTTTAAAAACTTCTTCGATCATTTCGTAGTAAAGCCGTTGTCGCGTAACTTCAGGAGCGCGGCGGTATTCTTCGTAAACGGAATTAAATCGCGCAATGTCGCCGTTTGCTTTGTTTACGCGCTCTGTCGCGTAACCTTGAGCAACTTGAATCGTTTTTTCCGCCTCGCCTCTTGCTTTGGGAATTTCTTCGTTATAGGCTTGCTGTCCCTCATTGATAAGCCGCTCAAGATCCTGCATTGCTTTGTTTACATCTTCAAAGGCTTCCTGCACGCCAGACGGAGGAGTAACATTTTGCAGTTTAACCGCGATTACATCGATGCCTAGCCCGTATTCGCTGAATCTGTCGTTCATTATGGCTAACGCTTCGTTTTCTATTGCGCTTCGCTCAATACCCATAATGTCCATTATTGCCCTGTCGCCTACAAGCGTGTTGATTGCCGAGCGCGACACGTCGCGTATTGTTCCGCGCCTTTCGTTCACGTTAAAAGTCCACGCTTTTGGATCGACAACGCGGTACTGGATAACCCATTCTACGTCGACAATGTTTAAATCGCCCGTAAGCATAACAGACTCATTCGCCTGATTTGAATAGGCGGGGTAAGTTCCGCTCCTCATTGTGCGAAACCCGAATTCTTCGGTTTGTACTGTTCTTACGTTTACTGTGTAATTTCTATCTATGCCAAATGGAAGTTTTACATGGAGACCCGGCTCTCTTATGCCTATAAATCTGCCAAATCGCGTAATAACGGCTTGTTCTGTTTGGTCTACTATAAAAACGCTAGTTCCAAGGAAAATTAGAGCTAATATTCCGACAATAATCGAAACCAGTATTTTTGGGCTGAATCTGCCCATATTCATGGGGGTAAATTTCATGTTTTTAGTATACTATACATGGTTACAAAACTCAAGCAATGTAGTATAATGAATAATATCTATTATTATGTTAAAAGGAGTTACTTATGGATGCCGATCTGGATTTTTCTATTGAGGAGCTTGGAAAACCTTCTGTTCCGTCACCGCTTAAAATGTCCAAAACAACAGGGGATAAAGTTGCCAATTATGTTACAAACGATAAATTTGTAAGATTAAATCCGTTTGCCGTGCCGGGTCATCAACCTTCCATTAAAGAAAGTAATTTACTGGAATGCGCAGGACCGCGCGAGTTTATTTATTTTACGCCGGCGCATGTGCATGCCGGAATTGTAAGTTGCGGCGGTCTTTGTCCCGGAATTAACGATGTAATCCGCGCAGTTGTCCGCTGTTTGTGGTACAGATACGGCGTTACAAGAATTTCTGGTATCCGTTACGGGTATAGGGGATTTTTGCCTGAATCCCAGTTTGGCGTAAAGGAGCTTGATCCTGATAGCGTTGACGATATTCATAAAATTGGCGGCACTTTTTTAGGGAGCGCGCGCGGAGGCGGCAGAGAAGTAGAGAAGATTGTTGATGCTATGGAAAAACTCAATTTGAATATGCTCTTTACAATCGGCGGAGACGGCACTCAGCGCGGTACGCTTGATATTGCAGGCGAAATCGATAAAAGAAAATTAAAAATAACGTTGATTGGAATTCCCAAAACAGTTGATAATGACTTTGCCCTGTTGGATCGTTCTTTTGGATTTAATACCGCTGTAGAAAAAGCGGTGGAAGTTGTGTCGGCGGCGCACATGGAAGCGTCGTCCGCAATTAACGGAGTGGGTCTTGTAAAAGTAATGGGCAGAGACTCCGGTTTTATTGCGGCGCATACAGCGTTGGCAAGCCACGAGGTAAACTTTGTGCTGATCCCCGAAGTGCCTTTTAATTTGGAAGGTTACAACGGATTCTTGTCTCACCTTGAGGAGAGGCTTAAAAAGCGCAAACATGCGGTTATAGTTGTCGCCGAAGGAGCGATGCAGGATCAACTTATAAAAGAAACAAAAAAAGACGCCGGAGGGAATACCAAGTTTGAGGACGTGGGCGTTTATCTTCGCGGAAGAATTGTAAAATATTTTGAAGAAAAGGGAATAGAGATCAACTTAAAGTACATCGACCCCAGTTATGCTATCCGTTCTGCTCCGGCAAACCCTGATGACTCGATTTATTGCGAGCGTTTGGGCAACGCCGCAGCTCACGCGGCAATGACCGGAAAAACCAAAATGATCATTGATCTTTTACTTCCTTGGGCAAGCCTGTCTCCTCATTGCCTAACACAAGAACTACGCCACGGCGTTCTTTTAAAATACCGCCTAAATCGCCTATACGCTGTCTTGCCCTGACATCTGTTCCGATTGTTACAAGTTTTTTCGCCGCATCTTTTAAAAAAGCTGTCGAGTTTGAAATTTTCCGCACTGTTAAATGTTCAAAGCCGCCTTCGGCAATACGATACGCGCTAGTTGTAAGACGGGCTTCCGTGTCTTTCTCGTTTAATACGATGTAAGTTGCGTCAAAAAAAGCGGCGGCTCTTGCTATTGCGCCAAGGTTGTGATCATTACCAACGGAATGAAGAAGGACTCCCGTCTTTCCTTCGGTTGCCCACAGGTCAAGGTCTTCATGGGTTAGCGGTTCAACTTCGGGTTCTTCAATCATTGCGACAACGCCCTGATGATGGACGCTTTTGCAGATACGCTCAAGCTCTTCGTCTTCGCAAAGTTTATAGGGGCGTTTGCGTTCTGCAAGCTGTTTGCAAATACCGGTAAAAGAATTAAGACGATCCTCTCGCAAAAACAAGCGGTTGATTGTCATGGGATGATGCTCGCCCACGGCAAGAACCGCGTTCATTCCGCAGACGGCAAGCTCGTCAGTCAATTTATTTCGCATTCTTAAAATTGCAAACTAAGGGTTAAAACTGTTTACCATCATCGCCGGCTGATGAGTAGCATCGAGAGTATCGCGCCACAGACTGCTTTCCGGGTCAACTTTGTTGCGGTGAGTAATAACCTGTTTAATCGGCAAATGCACAAACTCGTTGTTTACAAGACCAATGATCATTTTGGTTTGTTTTTGTAATTGTAATTATCTGTATTTTTATGGTAAACGCCCCTACCATTCA
>NZ_BDHD01000063.1:0-10442 GCF_054786075.1 Treponema sp. R6D11
TAAACCCCGCCAAAAAAGGGTTTTATAAACCAAATATCTATAATATTATACTATATATTATAACGCATTTATTATAAGAAATTATAATAAAAAGCTAAAAAGGAAAATATGTCTGATACATTAAAAAAGCGATATCGACCCCGCTTTATCGACAATACTTACCGACCCGACGCAAAAGTTGGGCGTTTTTTAAGCGTACTTATTCTTTTTGGAGTGTCCTACGGGCTTTATCGAGGGATTCAGGATAATTACCTTGCGGAGATTGTCCATATTACCCCTTTTGAACGGGGAATAGTCGAATTTTTTAGGGAAACTCCAGGACTTTTACTGATATTTATTCTTGCACTTATGTACAGATTCGCGGACAGCAAGGTTTTTAAAATTGGCGTGGCGATTATGGCGGGCGGGTGCGTGGGGCTTCTTCTTTCCAGTACAAGTCCTTTTTTTATGACAAAATTTTTTGTCGTTGTTTTTATGGTTCTTTTCAGTACGGGCGAGCATACAATCATGCCTGTTCGGGCGACAATATCAATGGATCTTGCAAAAAAAGAAAAGGCGGGCGCGTCTTTGGGATTGTCAAATTCGATAAGCCAATTTGGAAACATAGCGGGTTTTATTTTTGTAACTGTGCTTTTTTTAATTCTTAGCAAAATGGGTTTTAACAGAAAAGATATTTTCGGGTACAGAATTGTCTTTTGCGCGGCGGCGGCGTTAATGACGTCAGCGGCTCTTGTCGCGTCCGCTTTGCGGGAGACTACGCTAAAAGCGCAACGGCGCAGATTTTATTTCGCTAAAAAGTTTTACAAATTTTATATGTTGGAAATCTTTTATGGGGCGCGCAAACAGATTTTCCTTACCTTCGCGCCTTATGTGTTAATCCTACAATACGGAGCCGACCCGTCAATTATGTCGATACTCTACGCTATTTGCGCCGTCTTTGGAATGTGCCTTAGCCCGCTTATCGGAAAAATAATAGACAAGGTAGGATACAAAGTTGTCATGGTAGGCGATACCCTCATTTTAATTATTGTCTGTCTTCTTTACGGGTTCGCGCACAGATTGTTTTCGTATAACGTAGCCTTTATGGTAGTTTGCTGTAATTTTATAATGGACTCGATTATTTCCATAGCAAGCATGGCGAGTAACATCTATGTACAGCGTATCGCCGCCAATCAGGAAGAAATTACTGCTACCCTTTCAACGGGAATTTCGGTAAATCATATTATCAGTATTTTTATCGCTCTCATGGGCGGTTGGATTTGGAAGGTTACAGGCATCGAGGTTCTTTTCTCGCTCTCCGCCTTTCTTGGTTTGATAAACAGCATTTACGCTGCGACAATCAAAAAAGAAGACGAGTTTATAAAACCTGCGGATTAATACCAGGGTTTAGCGTAATTAAATTTCTTGGTGTGCCAAATTTTTCTGCCTTCGTACTCGCCGGCGGGAACAAATAGATCCTGCAAGGACGCGGGTACGGAAACATCGGGCAATTCGCCTGAAATTGTAAGGCGTCCCGGCTCAGATTTTTTCGCGCCAAGATGGAAAATTGAATTTACGGCGTCGGAAACTATAGTGCCTGTTTTTCCGGGCGGCTTGTAAGTTACGCTTCCGTAATGCATTGCAAAAACAAAGTTTGCGGGTATTGATATGCCGAATGTTTCCAGTACAAACAAAGGCGCGGAAACTATCATTCCTATGCAGGCTTTAATTGCCGCTTCCGCGCATTTTGCGCGCGGGGGAAGAAGAAAAAGACAGTCTCTGCCCGTGTTCATCCACAGTAAGCCGTCCGCCGAATGCATATAAGTCGAAAGCAAAGATAAAAAGCGTTTATGCACTTGATTAAGCGTTTTATCGCCAAGGCGGGTGTCAAGCGCGGTTTTTCCCTGAAGAGAACAGTACAAAAGATAGAAGGGCATGACTTTTCCGGCAGTCAGTTTATTCCAACCGGGGAATGATTTTGCGGCTGGAAGTTTAATTCCCGATTTTAAGAATCCGCTTCCGCCGAGAGCCTCCGCTTTCTCGTCATCACCTGACGCGTGAGCCGCGCTTGGCATAACTTTTCGCCACTGGAGCGCTTCCTTAAAGTGTTTGCTATCTACGGCTTTGGCGTCTTTTAAAAGAGCCGCTCCCAAATAATCGCAAGCACCGTCAAAAAACAGAGCGGAAATATCTTTTACGCTCCCCTTTGGATCGATTATTCCCCAACTTGTATCATTACATATTTTTTTAAACTGAGTCAGCGTCTTTTTAAGTTCCGCATCTGATAAACCGGAAATATCAATATAAGTTATGTCCGCGTTTCCAGGCGAATGTTCAGATAACGGCAAAGCCATAAAACTTGTATTTTTTGGAAAAATTGTTTTAAGAGACGCTTCTTTTTTTGTAAAAACATAAATCATACTATTGACCTCTTCGCTCCAAATATACCTGATAAAGACGATATTTCTCCGTAGAGTTGGGAACAACTTTTGAATCGGTAAAAATATTTAACAAAGATTGATCCTGCGACATCGCCATACTCTCGGAAACTACCATTGAATTGGGAGACGCTGCTTTTGATTCAAGAGTCATTGTCGTCCGAATTGTATCCGCTTTTAAAAGTTGCGTTGCGCTTTCCGTATACACAAGATGTCCCGAATGAACCGCTATTCGCAATTTAATAGGAGAATTCAGCGGGTTATCCGCTTTGTTATACACAAACATTTCGCTTAAAATTTCCATAGCGGCAAATATCGCATAACGACTGTAGTCGCCTAACATAAAAACGCCAAGCGCGCCGTCTCCTTCCCATGTCCAAAGCCTGCCAAGCCGCGAAACTACCGCGTTGTTTACAATTTCCCGTAAATCGCCGTAAGCTTTATCTATTGATGCTTTAGGATTTTCTTTTACAAGAATTGTGTTGCCGGCAACATCCAAACGTAAAACCGCCATTTGCCGCTCATCGCCTTCCATAAGGCGTCCCCAATTTCTTGTAATTTGTTTTTCTTGATCTTCAAAAAATTGACCTGTGGCGTTATCATAACTGTAACCCGCCTGAAGCACATCGCCTATAACATCGTCCAAACCTCTAAAAGCAAATTTTCTGCCCATATAACCTTTCGATTCCGCTTGAATAAGGGTTTCTACAAAATCGATATAATATCCATTCTGCACCATATCCCCTACAATACGATCTGCGGCTTCATGGATACCTATAGGGTGTCCTTTTGAAAAACCATAACTTTTATAAAGGTCATAATCCGGATCTGTCAGTTTTGCAAAACGATTCATTTGCTCAACAGAAACAGACAGGGCTAAACACTTTCGGCAAAATCTTGTAGAAAATCCAGTATTCATAAATATAAGCCTACCACAAATTAAAAAAAGTTTATAGTGGGAAAAACGATATTTATCTGATTACTTTAATTGCCTTGGACGGGCATTTGTTAACGCACTCCATACACTGAGTGCATTTTTCATAATCAATATGCGCGATGTTATCTACTACTGTAATTGCTCCCACTTTACAGGTTTTTTGACAAAGCGTACAACCGATACACCCCGCGCGGCAACTGTCTCTAACAGCTTTTGCTCTGTCTCTTGAGTTGCATACAACATGCACAGCGTTTTTGTAAGGTATTATTTCGATAAGATGTTTCGGACATACCTTAACGCACTTTCCGCACGCGGTACATTTTTCTCTGATAACTACGGCTATGCTGTCCATCATTTTTATCGCGCCAAACTGACAGGCGTTCTTGCAACTTTCAAGCCCTATGCAACTGTAAGCGCAAGTTTTATTTCCGCCTGTAGCAAGCTGTGACGCCGACACGCAACTTTTAGGACCGTCGTATTTATAATTTCTTCTTATATTATCATCTGATCCGTTGCATTTAATAAACGCTACTTTGCGGTTAATCGTACCAGCGTTAATTCCCATTTCATTAGCAATTTTTGTGGCGGCGGACTGACCTCCCGGAGAGCATCCGCTGTAACTTGCTTCGCCTGTAACAACTCTTTCCGCAAATATACTGCAACCGGGAAAGCCGCAACCGCCGCAATTAGCGCCCGGCAATATTTTTATTATACGATCCACTTTTGGGTCTGATTCAACGGCGAATTTCTTCGCGGAAAAGCCAAGAATTATTCCAAAGAGAAGCGCTAATCCGCCGACGCTGATAATAGGAATTAAAAGGCTCATTAACATCAGTCTCTCCTTATATCAAACCTATAAAGCCCATGAAGGCAATGCTCATAAGTCCGGCGGAAAATAACGCCAACGGAAACCCTCTGAATATTTCTGGAATATCGGGGTCAGCCTCGTACTTTTCGCGGATACTGGCAAGCACTACTATGGCAAGAGTAAAACCCAAACCCGCTCCAATGCTGTTTACGATAGACCCTAAAAATGTAAATTCATTTTTAATATTAATAAGCGTTACGCCAAATATCGCGCAGTTTGTCGTAATTAACGGAAGATAAACGCCTAACATTGTATAAAGAGTCTTAAACATTTTTTTCATAAAAACTTCGACAAATTGCACAATAGAGGCGATTATCAAAATAAAAGCGACTGTAAGAAGATACTCTATTTTAAAAGGAACCAGAACAAATTTATAAAAAGTATAAGTAATGGCGGACGCTATAGTCATTACAAATATTACTGATATTCCCATACCGATAGCGGTTTCGGTTTTTTTGGAAACGCCGAAGAATGGACACATACCCAAAAATTGAACAAGAACATAATTGTTAATTAAAATCGCGCCGACTAATACAAAAAACATTGTCATTTTTTACCGCCTTGTTTTAAGTGAAGCGACTTAAACTGTATGTAATTGCGCACCATAATTACAACTCCAAGAGTAAAGAACGCTCCAGGGGGCATAACCATGATAAGAACATGAGCCGTAGGATCATGTATAAGCTCGTACCCAAAGATCGAACCGCTGCCGAAAAATTCGCGAATAACGCCGACGATAAAAAGCCCCAAAGTAAAACCTAGCCCCATGCCAATGGCGTCAATCATCGAGGGCAGAAGTTTGTTTTTTGACGCAAACGCCTCAACACGCGCGAAGACAATGCAGTTAACGGTAATAAGTGGAATGTAAATACCAAGCGCTTCATTTACATTTTGCGGCGCGTACGCGTTCAGTAATAATTGAAGAATAGTAACAAAACCAGCAACTATTACAACCGAAGTCGCAATACGAATCTCGCTGGGCATAAGTTTTCGCACAAGAGAAATAGCGGAACTTGCGCAGATCATTACCGCCGTAGTTGAAAGCCCCATGGTAATTGCGTTAGTAGCGGAAGTTGTAACGGCAAGCAAAGGGCATAACGCCAAAACCTGCACAAGCACGGGGTTTTTGTTGTAAATACCGTCTTTTAAAAGTTGAATATAATATCTCATAATTCTACCTCATATATCAACATTTCAGGTTCAGGTTCAGGTTGTATTTCAGCCGCCAGACACCACTCTACCGCTTCGTTGACGGCGTTTGTAATCGCCCTTGAAGTAATTGTCGCGCTTGTAATCGCCTGTATTTCGTCCCTTCTGGGAGAAGATTTTGAAACTCTAAGCGGCGAAAGATCTCGTCCGCTAAACTGACCGTAAAAATCTTTTTTAACCGCAAGCGCTCCAAGACCGGGAGTTTCACTGTGACGCAATATGCGTATACCTGTAATTTCTCTTTCATCTAAAATAGAAACACCGGCAAGAAAATCTATCTCGCCGCCGTAGCCTGCCGGGGAAAGTTTAAAAATATAGCCGACCATTACGCGATCATCTAACTTCTCAGTTTCATAATAACCTTCGTATACGGCTTTAATGCTTCCTGTGAATTCCGCTTGTATTTCCTGAAAGCTGCTAGCTTTCGGCAAAAGCTCCTTCATAGCTTCTTCCTGAACTTTATTTTTTTGTTTTTCGATAGCTTCGTAGGTTTTGTTGTATACAAAACTTAAAGCCGCTACGGTTATAGCCGCCGCAATAAAAAGCGAAGCCGCAGGTTTAATTATATAATTCATTTTTTCTTTCCTTTGCCGTATACGCGCGGTTTTATGTATTTATCAATAAGCGGCACAAAAAGATTCATTATAATAATTGAGTAACTTACGCCCTCGGGATAACCTCCGTGGAAGCGTATAAGGAATGTTAAAATTCCACAGCCTATTCCCATAACAATTTTGCCTCTGGGCGTAATGGGAGATGTAGCGTAATCTGTCGCCATAAAAAAAGCGCCCATTATTAAACCGCCATTTAAAACTTCAAACAGCACATTTCCGCTGAAAAAGCCCATGCCCGGTCTGCTAAAAATAAAAGCGAATAACGCGAATGTCCCAATGTAAAAAACAGGTATTCTCCAATTAATAATTCTTTTTACAAGCAGATATACTCCGCCAATTAATAGGGCTACTGCGCTTGTCTCGCCGATACAGCCGCCTACTTTCCCAAAAAGGAGAGCCATGTAATCTGAAAATTGCGGAACAAAAGACGGATCCTGTTTTACAATTGCAAGATAAGTCGCGCTTGTTACGGCGTCAGGCGCAAATGTCCATTTTGTCATAAGCACGGGAAAGGAAACCAGAAGAAACGCTCTGGCGGCAAGAGCGGGGTTTACAAAGTTTGAGCCAAGTCCGCCGAATAATTGTTTAACAACGATAATAGCGAAAAAACTTCCCACGGCAGGAAGCCACAGCGGAACATGTGGAGGAAGATTAAAGGAAAGAAGTATGCCCGTAATTGCCGCGCTAAAGTCGTTTATCGTTACAGTCTTACCCATGATCCTTTGGTACAGGTATTCCGCAAGGAGCGCGGACAAGACGGCAATCACCGTTACGTAAAACGCTTCTTTGCCGTAATGGTACATAGACATTAATATTGCGGGAACCAAAGCGATTACCACATCGCGCATTCGCGCTTCGATTGTATCAGTGCCGTAAATATGAGGCGGAGAAGAAACGGTCATTATTTGGTTTATTTCTATTTTCACAACTGTCTCCCTTATTTGCCTTTATTTTTTTGTTTGGCAAGCTCTACCCTTCTGATTGTTCTTATCGCCTGAGCCAAACGCCGTTTAGCCGGGCAGATGTAGGAACAGCTTCCACATTCAATGCAATCGAGTCCGTTGTGCATGACAAACGCCTCGCCGTCTTCTTTTAAAATATCAGCGTTTAACTCTGTCGGTATCAACCCCGTAGGACAATGCTCGACACAGCTTCCACAACGTATACAATTTCTTTCAGGCGGGATATGCGCCTCTTCTTCGGTAAAGAACAAAACTCCCGACGTGGTTTTAACAATGGGAACGTCCGTATCAAAAATGGCTACTCCCATCATCGGACCGCCTACTACGATTTTTTCGGGATTGGATTTAAAACCGCCCGCAAGCTCGACAAGATCATTTAACTTTGTCCCGATACGCACTTTGTAATTTCCCGGATTTTTTATCGCTCCGCCCGTAAGGGTAACAATTTTTCGCATAAGAGGTCGCCCGCGCAAAACAGCGCGATGTATTGCAATAACAGTATCAACATTATTTACAACACAGCCAACGTCAATGGGTATGCCGCCGGACGGCACTTCCCTGCCTGTAATCGCCGTAACAAGTTGTTTCTCGCACCCCTGCGGATATTTTGTTTTAACCACATCAATTTTTATATCCGAAAGCCCTTCGCAGGCTTTCCTTAGCGATTCAATAGCTTCGGGTTTGTTATCTTCTACAGCGATAATCCCCTTTGCGCCTTGAATTACTTTTAAAATTATTTTTAAGCCGGTTATAACACGCGAAGATTCTTCTATCATAACCCTGTTGTCGGTTGTAAGGTACGGCTCACATTCACAGCCGTTTACTATAACAGTATCTATTTTTTTATCGGGCGGAGGGGAAAGTTTTACATGAGTTGGAAACCCAGCGCCGCCAAGTCCCACTATTCCCGCCTCGCGTATAATTTTTACAATTTCCTGTGCTGAAAGATCATCATAACTGTCGCGGGGTTTTATGCTTTCGTGCTCTTTTAACTCTCCGTCATTTTCTATAATGATTGATTCAACGATAGTGCCAACTACGGTTAAATGCGGACGAATATCCTTTACAACTCCCGACACGCTTGAGTGAATCGGAGCGCAGACAAAAGCGTCGCTATCGGCAATCTTTTCGCCCAGCAGAACTTTTTGCCCTTTTTCTACAAGCGGTTTGCAGGGAGCGCCTAAATGCATAACCAGCGGAAAAATAATCTCGCTTCCGGCGGCGGGAAGAAAATAATTAATGGGTATGTTTTCGGTATATTGTTTTTGCTCGTTTGGGTGAATCCCGCGTTTAAATGTTAAAACACGTTCTCCCTTCTGTTTTAAACTCATTAAAACCCCACAATCCGTTAGTTATTTAATACAATATTTTACCATTGACTGGTAAAAATGTATAGTATCTACTGGTAAAACCTCGTACCAAAACAACTTGCAAATAATCGTAAAAAATAGTACTGTAAAAATGCAATACCTACCAGCCGGCGTGGTGGAATGGCAGACACTGGGGACTTAAAATCCCCTCCTCGCAAGGGGGTATGAGTTCGAGTCTCATCGCCGGCACTTTTTTTATAAAGGAGTCAATTATGAAAAAGAAAATCCCGACAAGAATTTATCTTTCCGAAGATGAAATGCCAAAACACTGGTACAACCTCAGGGCGGACATGAAGTCGAAGCCAGAGCCAATGCTTCACCCGGGAACCCTCAAACCGGTAACCGCCGCGGATTTGGCTCCTGTTTTTTGCAACGGCGTAATTGAACAGGAAATGGACGAAACTACGCGCCTTATCCCAATCCCAGAAGATATTCAGGATTTTTACCGCGCCTACAGACCATCTCCGCTTGTCCGCGCTTATTACCTTGAAAAAGCGCTGGAAACGCCTGCGGAAATTTATTACAAGTTTGAAGGAACAAATACCTCAGGTTCACATAAATTAAATTCGGCGGGACCCCAAGCCTATTACGCAAAAAAAGAGGGGCTTACTTCCCTTACCACGGAAACAGGCGCGGGACAATGGGGAACGGCAATGGCGATGGCTTGCGCTTTTTACGATTTAAAATTGACAGTGTACATGGTAAAAGTCAGCTCTGAGCAAAAGCCCTACCGCAAAGCGTTGATAGAAGCCTACGGAGCGCACCTTATTCCTTCTCCGTCCAATACCACTGAGTCGGGGCGTAAAATATTGGAATCCGATCCAAACACAGGCGGCTCTCTTGGGTGCGCCATTTCCGAAGCGATAGAAACAGCCGTAAAAACCGATAAATGCCGTTATGTGCTTGGCAGCGTTTTAAATCATGTTCTTTTACATCAAACAATAATCGGGCAGGAAACAAAAGCCGCGCTTGATAAATACAAAGTTAAACCCGATATTATCATCGGTTGCGCGGGCGGCGGATCAAACTTGGGCGGACTTATCTCTCCGTTCATGGGCGAAAGGCTTGCAGGCAAATCCAAGACCCGTTTTATCGCCGTTGAGCCTGCGTCTTGTCCGTCTTTTACGCGCGGTCGCTTTGCCTACGATTTTGGCGACACGGCGAAAACCACCCCGCTTATCAAAATGCAAACTTTGGGAAGCGGATTTATTCCGTCAGCAAACCACGCAGGCGGTCTTCGCTATCACGGAATGAATTCTACGCTATCAAAACTTTATCAGGACGGTTTTTTGGAAGCCCGTGCGGAAGTACAGACCGATGTCTTTGAAGCTGCAATTCGTTTTATGAAAGTAGAGGGCATACTTCCCGCGCCTGAATCTTCTCACGCGATTAAAGTCGCCATTGACGAAGCTCTTGAGTGTAAAAAAACAGGCGAAAAAAAGGTTATCGTTTTTGGGTTAAGCGGAACAGGCTTCTTTGATATGACGGCTTATACATCGTACAACAACAAAACAATGGAAGACCGAATCCCAAGCGATGCGGAACTTGAACGCGGGTTTGCGTCAATTCCGCAAATACCGCAGAACGCGTAAAAAAATTACTACGAGTCCTCGGTGTGGACAGAAAACTAAAGCTGCCTCAATTATTCATAGATACCCTGCGGGTGCATTTATCGCCCCACACAAATGATGAGCGAAGAGATCTACCACGAACCACACGAACAATCTCGAAACTAGAGAGCGAAGATATTAACTAAAAATATGTGTCGAGTATAACAAAAGTATAAAAAAAGTCAATTTTAACCCCCCAAAAGTATGAAAAAAGTATAACTTTTACCCTCTTTGGTTATACCAAAGTATAACCGCCCTCTGTAACAATACCCGTTTTTGCGAAAAAAAATACCCAAACATAGGTAAATTTACCTATAAACCTGTAGAGAAAAATAGTACCCCCTCCTCAAAATTCCCCCAAATTCCCATTTTTTCCACTTCCTCAAAAACTGCCGCATTTAAACGTCCCTTTAAATTCACCCCTCCGTACGGGGGGAAGATGTCCTTGAGGAGGA
>NZ_BDHD01000064.1:0-10272 GCF_054786075.1 Treponema sp. R6D11
AGCTGTGGGTGTTCCTGCACGCGGGCTTCGGCTACGAGAAAGAGGACAGCAAGAAGGACGCGGTATACGACTGGTTCGTAAACCCGTACGTCTGGATGCCGATGGGCGGCATGAGGATGTGGATAGGCGTGCAGATATTGGATCAGCACACGAAACAGGCCGGTCAGTTTGGCTGGAAGATTCCGTTCGGATTTAACTTCTACTTCTAAGAAGGTAACGGGAAAAACAGGAACTCTCGTATGAGAGAAAAAAATATTTAAGAGAGGAGAAAAGAATTATGTTGAAAAAGAATTCGTGGATTGTAGCGCTTTTGTTAGCGCTTTCATTAACAGCCTTCCTTTTTACCGGTTGTGTGAATCCGCTTAAAGTTGAAGAAGACACGGAAACGTATGAAGAATATCCGCTTGACAAGGGCTACAACGCGTGGGCTGGACAGGTTTATCAGAAAGGCTGGGCGACCGGCGGGATAAAGTTCCAAGGAAAGGGCGATGCGATAGTGGTCGCCAAAGACTTGGGCTATGACATTGAAATGTTCCAGAAGGCTACGAAGCTTAAGATAGAAATGCCCGACGCGTCATATCCGAGAAGCGGCGTTGACATCATCTGGGGCGGTGAGGACGAGACCGGCGATTCGACAAAGGGCGGCGGAATGTGGAACCAACAGCCGATAGCTGGCGGTTCCGGAGACATCGACACAACCTTTGCGAAGAAGGACGGCAACGTATTAATAATCGATCTTACCAAAGCATTGAAGAATTATTCTTCTTACACGAAAGCGGCTAAGTTAAAAATCGTCATGCAGGTTAACGCTCCTTCCTACGGAGACGTAGAAGGGCTTGTACAGAAAGCGTTCCTGATGATTCCGAATACTCCGCCGCCGTTTGTGCCAATTACAAAACTGGAGCTCGCTGACACTTCTAAGAGTATGCTCTGGACAAACGATATGGAACTGGTAGGGAAAATTACCCCCAGCAACGCGACTGAACAAAAAG
This sequence comes from Treponema sp. R6D11, assembly GCF_054786075.1. Lineage (NCBI taxonomy): Bacteria > Pseudomonadati > Spirochaetota > Spirochaetia > Treponematales > Treponemataceae > Treponema > Treponema sp. R6D11. Next base: position 993 of record NZ_BDHD01000064.1, read on the forward strand.
TCGTCTGGGCGATAACCGGTTGGGTGCCAACTGTCGGCGATGCGATTTGGTTGCCTGATCTTGATCCTACTAAGCAAGCCTCTGTTGATGCTTACAAAGATGCAAAAAAGAAACTAATTGAAAGCGCATGGTGGGCGCAGGAAGAATATATCATAGATGACACCGTATGGCCCAATGAAAAGGGTTTAAAGGATGTTTACGGTACTTTAAGTATTCCTGCAGAAAAATCCGGAACAGTTAAAATCGTGGCGTTTATTAAAAACGGGATGCAGGACGCGGACGGGAAACTCGTTAATTTCCCGCAGAATACGGCAAAAGTTACGAAATTTGACATAATCGTAAAAGACCCATTGCTGTTCTCGTATAAAATCGGCGGGACACCGTATGGCACCGTTCGGTACGGCGCGGTTGATAACGGCGGAGTAAACGGCGGTACAATGACTATCGTCAAAGGAGAGACTCCCGACCTGACTATCGGTGGTGTAGACGCTTATACAAAGTATGAAATCCTATATTCGCCCACAGGCGGACAGTACGGCAACTCGGCGCACTATGTCGAAATTACTTTCCCCGAAGGAAAATCATTAAAGAATTATAGGCAATTTACATGCCACTATACGTCAGACAACTGCGATCTTGTCGGCAAGAGCGTCCGCATGAAAGCAATGACGAAAAAACCGGGAAGAACTTATAACCCCGGTCCTTATATTGCGACTACTTCATTTAGTTCCGACTCGTTTCCATCTGGCTCTAGCTCTAACGGAAAAGACACGGATATTACATTCGACTTCTTTTTAGATAACTCCGACCAGGCTGACGGATTAACTAACGCGGGAATTTACAACAAAGGAGTGGGCGCTGATTTATCCGCCGCAGGAACAGATGCGGCAAACGCAGGCAGATACATTGATGATGACGGCGTCAACGTAAAAGACGCGCAAAAGATTTACATCTGGTTGTTGCCGTGGGGAGGAGTTGGCACTAAGTTCACGATTTCTAACATGAACTTCGTTCCGTAATTATGGTTTTAAAGGGGGTGAAAGCCCCCTGTTAAATAACACGGCTGTTCGGAGGGAGACCAAATAGCCGCGGCAAAAAGCAATCGTAGATTGCGGACTACCGTATGGCAGTCAAAAAAAGAATTAAGGAGAGAAAGATGAAAAAGTTTTCATGGATTTTTGCGCTGATTCTGGCGCTCTCAATTGGTTTCATCGGCTGCCCAGCGGCTGATGATGACGATGGTGGTGGCGGTGGTGGCGGCGGCGGCGGTCCATCAGGACCATCGGCATTTGTACCGAATCCGGACGCAACCGAGATTGCAGTCTCATTCAGCGCCTCTAACCCAGTATCGTTTGAAAAAGCTGACCATAGCGTAGCCGGATCCGTTACTTATGACAACGGTGCTTATACGTATACTTATGCTAATAAAGACACAGAGAATGCCAATTATGGAAACGCGATCGGCAGGTTCAAGGTTGATTTAGGCGATTTCCGCTTAGGCGACTACGGCGGCTTTTCATTCGGATGGACGGGAATCAGCGGAGACGTTGGATTGAGCGGCGGTCCTACTACTACTATAACATACACCAAAAATCTTTTTATACTGGCGACAGATGATGAGGATGCTTTAATACCTTATGTATCTGATGCTAATATTAAAACCCTTGTAGTTAATACCGACTTTTATTCCAAAACCGGCAATGCCGGAAAAGATTTATATGACGGTGCCATTGACGTACCCAAGGTAAGAGGATTAGCAGGTTATCCCGATAATCAGAAGCCGGATGGGGTTACCGAGCCGTATCCGATAGCGACTCCGATTAAATTAAACAAAGAATTAACCGGAGAAGTATGGCTGGCTTTCTATTTCCATGCGGCAAATGACAGTGGCTCATATAAAATAAGTAATTTCAAACTTGTACCCTTCAAAGACTTTGTACAGAAAGATCCTCCTCCTCCTCCTGTAGCGCCTCCTCCTGTGCCTGCTGATATACCGGATGGTTTCGTAGCGATAACTTTAGACCTTGGCAGCTATATGACAACAGTTGACCAGATTAACGACGTTGCTGTTCCAACCGTTACAAAAGAAGCTAACACGATAACTGTCGCGTTCACACTACAAAACCAGAAAATAAACATCCCATTGACCACCGAGCAAAAAACCTTATACTACAAAAACCTCGACTCTAAAGACGCTTATGTGCAAATTGACTGTGAAATTGTAGGCGATGACAACGAAAATAATTTCCGTTATATGTTAGGCGTTGTAAACACAGGAAACAATTGGAATGCGACCGGCAGTCCAGGCGATTTCCCGTTGTTAAGCTGGAAAGGCGACCCGGGCGGCATAGCCGTTTCTGCGGATGGTCAAGGAATAAAAGTAACCGACTCAGGCAAAAATGATAACACTAAAGCTAGAGCTGATTATTTCGTATTCCAGCAAAGGAGCGCTACTGCCGTTACGGTAAAGATCAATTCAATCAAAATTTGGGTTCCTCCTATGCCGAAATTTCCTACCGTTAGTATTGCCACAACCGACATAAAAAATAATGGCGCGACTGTTACGGCTATAACTAACGGCTTTAGAGTAGTGACGACATACGGATATCAATCCGCGTGGATATATTTCAGGGTTCAATTACCTGCAGGCAAAAAGCTGTCCGACAGCGGAACTCTTAGTTTTACAATCAAAGGTATTTCAGTTACAGGTCTTAGTGATGGTGGCGGTTATAAAACAGCTTCTATATATGCATTTGATGTCGAACCTACTTACGATAATATTAAACTTATACAGAAACCAAATTCAGAAGATCCAGATCCTGCTGATTGGGGACAACTGAAAAATCTTCCTACATACAAAATTGGCGGTGGTTCAGGTTCAACTGAGGCAGGAATTGTAGATATGGATACCGCATATGATAGAGCGGCGCCTATTGCCCTTCCGGATCCAACAGATATAAATGACGACAATGACTTCTGGATTGCGTATCAAGTCGGCGGATCAGCTGGTTATACTTACGAAATTACGAATCTTAAACTCGTTGCTGGTGTTGTTGAATAATCGCTTGGTTTAAAGTGAGTTAAAAGCGGGAGCGCAAGCTCCCGCTTTTTTTGTTTTGAGGAGGGAAGAGATCTACCACGAACCACACGTACAAGGAGCGAACTAAGAGGGATTAGAGTAAACAACATGGATTAGCGTAAGAGAGAGCGAAAAAAGCACTCCCTGCGATCAACCACTAAGCCATCTTGGTTCGCGTATAGGCGATAAGTGCACCCGCAGGGTGTCTATGAATAAATCTACAAGCCCCGGCGCTCTGGATAAAACAAACAAGATAAATATCTTTATGTGAGCTTTCGCTCGCCGTTCCGCGCTGCGAACTCGTGGTAGATTTTTTTGTCGCTAAGAGCGGAGAAAGAGGGAACGCAAGCTCCAGCTTTTTTTGTGGTATTGGTTGTGAGGGGATTAATTTGCTTCTTGTTGAAGACGCGCTTTTATTTCATCTTTTGTCAAATCTTGATCTAGCAACTCAAGAAAATACTGACGGCTTTTTTCTTGACCTATTTCCTCGCCTTCCTTTATCCCTTCTTCCCGTAATTCTTCGCGGCGCATTTCTAAATATTCTTCTTTAGTCAAATCTTCCAACATAATATTTAACACCTCCGAAGCGTGAGCTTCCAAATACTCCTTCAAAATATTGTTCTTTATACAATAGTGTATCGCATTTCTAGCCGCTTTTTCAAGCGATTCTTCTTCTTTCTGGTACTCCCTTATCTTGTCTATAAAAAGACTATACCCGCCCAATGTCTCGCTTTTTTTAAGTATTTCCGAATTATGCCCGTGGTTTATGTTGTAAACCTCTTGGGAGCTTTTCCAGTTTAGCCTGATACCTTTTTCTTTTTTCAACTATTTTCTCGTATATGCGGGCGATGTACATCAGCAGACGCAGAGGGATATTTTCGTTAATTGTAGATTGGTGTTCAATCAACACGACAAGGCGGTTGTCGATTAAAAAAGACACGTCGTTAATCTGCCACTTGTAAAGAATGTCCGTCAGGGTATTAATATCTATGGGTATATCCGGCGGAATAGGGATTCCCTCGATAGCCGAGTAGAGTTCTCGCAGAACGTCTGGATTACTGAACAGCGAAGAAAACACGCTGTTCTTGTGGTTTCGGTTCACATTTTTCATACTGACCTCCAAAATAAGATTTGTAGTTCCCCGCCCAAAGACGATTTTTAAAAACTACATACCCTATATGGGTTCGCAGATGCGTGTTGCTTGACAAAATTTGAAAAAAATTGAAAATTTTTAAGGAATTTTTACAACGAACCTGCGCGAATGGAGAGCGAACTAAGAGAGATAAGAAATTTACCACGAACCTCACGAACGAGAAGCGAACTAAGAGGGAAGAAAGCGAGGACGTACCCCCCGCTTTCTTTGTGTGCCACCAACAGCAGAGAGATTTTACAACTCGCTGATTTCTTCTAGGGAGAGCCCGGTAATTTCACGCACAAAATCAGGGGTTGAGCTCTTTGAGAGTAAATTTTTCGCGATTATTAACTTTTCTTTTTCCATACCTTTTCCTTCACCTATTTCCATGCCTTCCTTGATCCCGCTTTGCCTGGCTTCAAACATTCCAGTTCTATAGTCTAGTTCACTTTTTATTAGCGTAGTCATACGAGCGTATTCCACCTCATCTTGCGTTATATTTGACAAAGTTTCCGTCGCCATCGCTATACCTTCCTCTCGATTAATTATATCAACAATTTTATCCCTTTTCTCCTCATCTGTCAAATATTGAAAATACACCGCCCACAGTTCCGCAGTTGTCATATCCTCAATAGGTTTGTCTACTATGGGTTTTGTCTTTACAAGTTCAACAGTGATTATTTTGGTTTTTCCGCCAAGCGGGACGCAGGTTTTAGGATCATAGTAAATAAAATTGTGTATTAGTTCTTCGTCAGGGAAAAACTGATACTTTGCCAGAATAGCAATTTGATACGTCTCCTTTAAATCATAATAAGTTTTACCGTTCCCGTGAATGTCCTGTCCAACAAATAACCTTGCCGCATGGTATTCGAGCCGTACCTGTTCGCTCGCGTTAGGATTAAACGACATTTCAACATTGACGAGTTCTCCTTCTTCCGTTCTGCAAGCGACATCGAATCGCAGATACCTTTGCTGCAGATAGTCAACAGGCGGCTCGTTGGCGATAATAGTATCCACCTTGACAGTACGCCCGATAAGCGCGGAAATCAGGGCTGATAGCGCACCTTTCGAGTTAGCGGTGTCTTTGGTAAATACGGCTTTAAACACCTCATCGTAGCGTATGTCCAGAACGCTAATTCCGTCCCTGAGTTGGAATGGTCCCCACTCATTTTGAGCGGGTTTTTGATAGCTTGTTTTCATAGCAACCTCCAAAAATAGGATTTGTAGTTGACCATCACAAGATGGTTGCCATTAAAAATGGCTAAAAAACTACATACCCTATATGGGTTCGCAGATGCGTGGCGCTTGACTGTTTTGGGAAAAAAGTTTAATTTTTTTATGAATTTTTACCACGAACCATCGCGAACAACTACAAGATATTTACAAAAAGTTCACACTAGCTCGTGGTTACTTTCTTCGCTGTTGGTGGCACAAAAAAAGCGGGAGCTCGCGCTCCCGCTTTTTAATCACTTTAAATTAAGTGATTCGCTACATCTTAATAGAACTTAAGATCCTTGAGTGTAAATATAAAGCCTTGTTTCGCACCAACGCGAACTGCAATCCACACTGAATTAAGGTCAGTTCCATCTGGAAGTGTGCCTACATTTACTGTACGAGTATATTCTGTACCTAGATTTTCAATTCCAGTAGCTTGCCAACCGCCGCCAGCAATTTGATCTTCTGTAGGTAATTGAGAACCAGAAGTTATAGCATCAATAGCATCTTCCGTTGGATAAGCGTTAATAATGAAACCTTTATACCCCCCCTCGTCAGTTGCACCGGCAGCACCTTTGATTTTGTAAGTAATATATTTATAGTTAGATAGCTTGTAACCTGTGGGGAGTGTAACTGGGAAGTATGCCCACGCTCTTTCATAACTATCTGTAGTACTTGTGTATGTAAAATTGGTTCCATCGGCATCAACTACAACAGTGCCAGCCCGTCCTTTTACATCACCGTCAGCAAAAGCTACTTGATAGTAGCCTTTATCGGCGGAGGAGGCTGTAATTTCTCCTGCTACACTGTTTTCAAACTCAATCCTGATTGAAGTGATCTCTATTACGTCATGAGTAGTGTCTTGATGCTGAAGTATAAAATGTTTCGGTTCTGCGCCTTGATTGGCGTAGGCCACATTAGTTGCACTAAGTATCGCTTCAAATTTACCTGGTCCTACCGGATGCCACACAGCCCAATCGCTTCCGGCAGTTGCATCAGCTATACTATAACGGAAATCACCACTAACACCATCAGTACCATCGGTTGAAACAAGCCTACCTTTAATATATATATTAAGGTGATTACCTGTTCTGGCTTTTAATGCGGTTAATTGATCATCAGTCAAATCAATAACTAGCCTCTCTCCCTTGCCGTTGGGATTATTACCAAACGTAGCGGTCAGAACTCCAGCAGTATAACTTTTGTCAGTGTTTGCTACAGTACCGCCAGATACACCGGTGGTTCCAACTGTAGTAATCTTGCTAAGATCCAAATAGAACCATGCATTGGGATCTCCGGCAACAACAGGTTTATTGGGAGCATCAGTACCATAGTCAGTACCGGTAGAGGGGTCTGCGCCAAATCTGAAATTACTTATTGTATATGAGCCTGAGCTCGCATGCACATAGATAGCAAACCATACTTCTCCCAAGAAAGAAGTACTTTTAACAATAGGCAATGTTACTGTTACTTTATTAGTACCGTTCACAGTAGGTTGTAACGCATTAGCATAAAGCTTATCCGGGTCTTTACCTATTACAGGATCACCTTCTGCCCATGCCGGATGAGGAGAATTATCAAAATAATCCGTAGAAATAATAAGAGGTACTAAACTAGCGCCAGCCACGCCGGGTACAGCGTCACTTTTATACGGTTTAAGTTCATCTTCAGTTTTTGTAGCCAATAAAAATAATTTTTTATTACTTACTGCCGGATCATTATCATCTTTAAATCCTTCCGCCTGCCAGTCAAATTGAACAGCCTTATAAGCGCCTAACGCGACATCTCCGCCCAAATCAACTTTGAACCTGAGAATTGAATTTCCGTAATTACCACCGGCTCCATAAGTATACTTAAAACCGGTATTGTCAGCTAAATACGTTAATGTTCCAGGATCATAAGGACCACTGTCATTTTGTCCATCTTTTAGAACTGCTACCTGACCGTCCCCTGTTCCAAATGTAATGACTTTTGTGGGTCCAGTGTAGCCGCCGCCGCCGCCGCCGCCACCACCATCGTCATCGTCAGCCGCAGGGCAGCCGATAAAACCAATTGAGAGCGCCAGAATCAGCGCAAAAATCCATGAAAACTTTTTCATCTTTCTCTCCTTAATTCTTTTTTGACTGCCATACGGTAGTCCGCAACCTACGGTTGCTTTTCTTTGCCGCGGCTGTTTGGTCTCCCTCCGAACAGCCGTGTTATTTAACAGGGGGCTTTCACTCCCTTTAAATCCATTAAGTAACTCACGGAGTAAACCTGATGTCGGAAATAATGAACGACGTATTATCAGAGCACCAAGGTAAGAACCAGACGTAAACTTTATGTGCGTCTTTTACGAGATCGTACCTTGCGCTGTTTTCCGAATCTGTAGCTGTCAGGCGTAAATCTTTTCCCTTTCCTTTGTTGTAAATTCCTTGTTTATCATCAGCAGTAGAATTATCTTTAAACATTTCGAATGTTAGATCTGTTTCTGTTGCATCTGCGCCGCTAGGAAATGAAATTGTCGCTATAAAAGGACCGGGATTATAACCTTTACTGGGCGGTATTTCCGCCATTGCCTTTACACGAACACTTTTACCGACAAGATTGGTGTCACCAGACACTCCCTTGTAGTGACAGGTTATTCCTGTAAAATCACTTAATTTTTTTGCGCCTAAATCAACTTCGAAATAATGAATCGCATTGCCGTAACTTCCGCCCGGACCGAATGTACCTTTAAAGCTTCTAAAAACTGTCTCACCCTGTACCGGCGTCTCAATGACTTCCATCTTGCCACCGTTGGCGATACCCTTGTTGTCTACAGCGCCATATTGCTTTGTAGACTGATCTACGCCGCTCACTTTTAACGTAAAGAAAGGCGGGTCCAGAATATTAATTACCTGTGAAAAGGTATAATCTTTACCCTCTTGTAATCCGTCTTTAATAACCCCCCTAAGTGTAACTTTTCCAATTGAGCCTGCTTTTGACGGAGCGGTTAATGTACCAAGCACGTTTCTTAAAGATTTTTGAGCTGGATATACGCTGTCATCTATAACATATTCCTCTTGCAACCAGTTTACTCTTTCAAGAAGAGCTGCCTTTACTTCTGCAAAAGTATCATCGCCAAGAGCGCCTAAGTCTATTTTTGCAGGGGCAGCGTCATCGGTATTACCGGTGCCTTTCTCCCATTTGGTTAATGCCCAAATAACCGTATTGTTAGTTGCATTTTTGGGAAGAACTTGCGCTTCTAACGGAAAGCCCGTTGTAGTCCAGTACATAGTTCTATACGCGGAAGGTATTGCCGCATCGCCAACCCCCACAAACGGCGGCGGAGTATTCGGAATCATCAAGAACGCCTTCTGCACAAGCCCTTCCACGTCGCCGTAGGAAGGAGCGTTTACCTGCATGACTATCTTTAACTTAGCCGCCTTCGTGTACGCCGAATAATTCTTTAGCGCCTTGGTAAGATCGATTATTAATACGTTGCCGTCCTTCTTCGCAAAGGTTGTGTCGATGTCTCCGGAACCGCCAGCTATCGGCTGTTGGTTCCACATTCCGCCGCCCTTTGTCGAATCGCCGGTCTCGTCCTCACCGCCCCAGATGATGTCAACGCCGCTTCTCGGATATGACGCGTCGGGCATTTCTATCTTAAGCTTCGTAGCCTTCTGGAACATTTCAATGTCATAGCCCAAGTCTTTGGCGACCACTATCGCATCGCCCTTTCCTTGGAACTTTATCCCGCCGGTCGCCCAGCCTTTCTGATAAACCTGTCCAGCCCACGCGTTGTAGCCCTTGTCAAGCGGATATTCTTCATACGTTTCCGTGTCTTCTTCAACTTTAAGCGGATTCACACAACCGGTAAAAAGGAAGGCTGT
>NZ_BDHD01000065.1:0-10263 GCF_054786075.1 Treponema sp. R6D11
ACCGCAAGACCGCGTTCAAGGTCTTCTTTTTTGATTAACCCCTTGCCATAAGCCCACGACATTTCTTTGTAGGCCGCTGCGACCGCGCCCGCGTAGTCGCCCGAACTTTCCCGCAGGCCCGACTCCGCCATGCCCATCCCCTGAAACCAAGACCCCGCCCTTTCAAGCGCGGCAATCTCGTCCAAACGGGAAGCCTGATCCTCGTAGGGACGTTCCGCCGTAACGGCCATTACGTCCGCCTGCTGTTGTGTTTTGCCGGGCGCCGTCCCCCCGCCGCAGGCGGAAAGAAAAGCCAAAAGAACCGGCAAAAATGAAAATTTAAATTTTGAAAACATAAGCAACTCCATAAAAAAGTTTTGATACCCTATATACGGTGCGGCCGTGTATTTTGCATGACTTTAACGGAAAAAAATTTAACTTTTTTTGAAGTTTTCTAAAAAGAGGAAAATATCTTCTTATTTAATGTTTTTTGACGAAATATCTTGTTATGTCGCGTCTGCCGTGACATTCAATAATTGCTCGATTTGCTGCATGACGTAATCCTGAAATTTCGGGGGCTTATGGCAAGGGGTTAATCAAAAAAGAAGACCTTGAACGCGGTCTTGCGGTTCTGATTGATCCCCAATCAAACCCGCAGGGCGGTGATTCGGAGAACCGCGGCACCTCTCTCGCGCCCATTGCGCCTCATCCAAACCCGGAGGCGGTTAAAACTGCGGCGAAAGCGGCACTCGCCTTTACAAAGGGACAGTGGACGGAAGCGTCCGCCGCCCTTGTTCCCCTCTTTGACGAACTTGAAGAGCCGGACGGCTACGGGCGCTGGATGATTCTAGTCTGCGCCCTGGAAAAAGACCGCGACAACAGGCGGGCGACCGCGGCTTACAAGTCGATCCGAGCGCGTTATGTGCAACAACCAGAATATTGGTACAGGGGCGCGAGGGCTTTTTCAGGGGCGATAGGCGCGGAATACGCGGAAAACTGCGTCAACCTGTCGCCGCAAGGGCCGTTCGCTGGCGAATGTAGGGGCATATTGGCGGCCTTTGCTGGATTAAAAAAAGAGGACGGCGCGTCGTTAAGAACCAAGACGGAAATTGAAGAGATTATCACAAGGTCGGTGAATACGGGGAATCCTCAAATTTTGGATTCTCTATTTCCGTTAATCGGGCTTCCAGACAACCAATACACCCTATATGCGGTAGGAGCGTTAAAGACGTTAATTTCCGTTCCCAAGTTCAAGGATTTTTTCAGCGGGCAGGCGGCATCTTCCAAAGGGCGGCTTGCGGAACGGCTTTCCTACATCTGCAGGAGTTAACATGAAAATGTTTACTTTAATAACCTGCGCCGTTCTATTTACTTTTTTCTCCTGCTCAAAAACGCCGGATCAAAAAACCGTCCTCCGTTATGTCCGCGCCCAGGAAGCGTACTCTCAGGGGAAATTTACGGAAACTCTTGAAACCCTTAGCGGCGAGAAAAAATTTCCGCCCGCATTGTTGTTGCGCGTAAAGGCCGAATTTTTTTCAGGCGATCTTGATAAGGCGGAAAAAACATGCCGTAGGCTTCTTAAGATTCAGCCTTCTTTTTACGAGGGGAAATTATACCTCGCGAGAATTCTCCGCGAAAAGGGCGATTCCGACAAGGCGGTGCAGGTGACGGAATCCCTGTTGGCCGATTATCCGCAGGATATCCGCGCCCTGCGGTTCGCCGCGGAACTCGCTTCGGAATCGAAAAAATACGATGAAATGGAAATTTTTCTGGATAAGGCCGCGGAACTTTCCGCGGAAAGCGCCCTTGTTCTACTGGACAGGGCGAGACTGCGCTGGGTAGCGGGCAAAGGGGCGGAAGCTCTGGAAGATTTAAGCAGAGCGAAAGCCATGCTCCCGTGGGACACGCCGCTGTTACGCCCGATTAACAATCTTGAAAAAACAATAAAGGAGGTTATGTGATGAAAAATCAACTGAAAAAACAAAACGTGTTTTTATCGTTTTTATTTTCGATCTTGTTTTTATCGACGTTTCTCTCGTGCGAGGAACTGCCTATCAATCGTTCATCGGGCCAGTCCTGGCTAATTTCCAATTCGGACGAAACGGAAAAAACCTGGACGACTTTGACGATTTTATCCGTTCAGGTCGACAAGTCCGGCGGCTGGGATTCCGTCGAAAAAGAGACCGCCGCCCTCGCGCCGCTTTATTTTTGGGACAGCGGATGCGCGGTCGTTGCCGCCGAAAGGGAGCCTTCTTACGCGGCGCAGATTCAGATTAGGGAGAGGGAATACAACACCGGCTGGAAGACAAAAAAATCGCTCGCGGTGGAAGTGCGTATATGGGAATACAAAGACGTTCCTGAAAACAACGGGACGCATTACGCGCAAAAACTTCCGGCGGCAACCGGGCGTATTGTCGCTTCCGGGGATAAAAGTTTTTCTTCGTCGGAAACTACCGGCCGTCTTCTTTCCAAGGCGATTGATAAAGCGGTAAAAGAACTATTCGCATACGAAAGGAAAAAAGATGCGTAACATGATCTGTTTTTGCGTTTGTGCGCTAATCGCCGTATCCGTTTGCGCCGCCGCGTATGCGAACGACAAAAATCCCCCTTCGCTGACTTTCGCGCAGGCGGCGGACATGGCTCTTGCCTACTCTGCCGAACTAAGGCAGGCGCGCTCTTCCCTTGCCCTGCGTGAAGGAATGTGGAGATGGGGTTTGCGCGCGTATTTTCCGCAAATAAGCCTTAGCGCGTCGGAGAACGACCGTCTGCAAATGATAGGGGCGGATTCTTTTGTAAAAAATTACGGGATAAGCCTTGACCAGCTTTTATGGGACGGCGGCAGGACTTCTACCGCGAGAAAGCTTGAACGGATGGAACTTAATCTTTTATCCGGCGGGCTTAACAGAATGTCTTTGGAGATTGTGGATCAGACATTGTCCGTTTACAGGAACGTGCTGTCGTCCAGAACGATATTGGAAATAAAAAAATCGGCGCTTGTCGTGCTGGAAGAACAAAGGAGGATATTAAACGAGGAAGTTTTGCTAGGGCTCGCGTTGCCCGTCGATCTTGCGGGGGCGGACGTTAATCTGTCTTCGGCAAGACTTGAGATTATTTCCCTTCAACTTGATTTAACCGAAATGGAAAGGCAGTTCGCTGAGATTCTCGGGCTTGACGTTCTTCCCGTCCTTTCAGAAAAAATCGACGTGAACCGTTCTATTTCTCTACCCTTCGCGATCGCCGTTGGAAACCTCGCAAAGGAACGCAATCCCGATTTGACGGACGCCCGTTTTTCCATAACAAAAAAACAGGCGGAAGTTAAATTCGCGTCCAATTCATGGATACCCAGTTTGCGGCTGACGGGTAATTTCTCCCTTACGGGACAGCGTTATCCGCTAACGCGCTATAATTGGTCGGTTGGAATAAACATCGACTTGTCCGGCCCGTGGATTCAAAACCGTTCCAGCGCCCAGGCAGGGTGGGAACCGCCTTATGACAGGACGGCGATGGCCCAAAACAATTTAGTCCTATTACCCGATCCCGCTTCGGCCTTCGGGGTAAAACAGGCGCAGCTCGCGCTCGCGCTTGAACGGGAAAAATACAACGTCCTGTTTGAAAGGATCGGGCGTGTTGCAGCTAACGCCGTTGAAAAATGCGCCCTTGCCGACAAAAAGCGTCTTTTGGCGCTGGAAGCCGTCAGGCTTGGAACCGAAAAGAGCCGCATTGAGGAAATAAAACTCGGTCTTGGGCATATTACAAGGCTCGAACTGATGGAAACCCTAATCGAACAGACTCAAAGGGAGGTTTCCGCCGTGCAGGCCGCGATTGCCCTGCTGGAAGCGGAGCGCGAACTGGAAAAGTTTCTCGATTTAATGCCTGGAGAACTCGCGAAATTCGCGGCATCCGCAGGCGCAACACAACAAAGGAGGGATTTATGAACAATAAAAAAACGATGATAAAAATACTGATAACTATTCAGCTAACGGCGTTATTGTGCTTCGCCTGCGTTAAACAGCCGACGGACACGGAAGCAAGAAAGGTAAGGGGCGCCGCCGCTGTTTTACGCGAGGTGCCGGAAGAAACTTCCGGGTTCGGAAGCTTGTCATTTCTTACCAAAGTGGACATAACCGCGCCCCAGGAGGCCGTTATTAAAAAACTTTATTTCCGAGAAGGTGATTCCGTAAGGCAGGGCGAACTTGTCCTTCTTCTGGAAAATCCTCAAATTAACCTCGCCGTAGAAAGGGCGGAAAACAATTATTCACAGGCCCAAGCCGCGTGCAATTTAACAAACTCAAGATTGATGGAAGGGATATTCAACGCAGAAGCGCAGATTCTCGCTCTGGAAAAAGCGGAGGCGGAAATAGCGGTCGCAAAACGGAGGTGGGAAGAAAACAAGCGCAAACATCAGAATCAGGAGGTTCTTTTTGAAGCGGGCGGCGTTCAAACCGAGGCGATACTTATAAGCCGTTTCAGCCTTGATACCGAATGGGAACAGATTCAACTAATGGAAAGAGAACTGGAAATCCGCAGGATAGGAATGCGCGACCAGGACATTGTAAAAGCGGGGTATTCAGTCCCGTTAGGTGAAGACGAACGAGTAAAAGCGCTTGTCTCGCTTATGACGGCGAGCCTAAAAGCGGAAAAAGACGCGGCTTTAGCGAGGTTGGAAGCGGCGCAGAAAGAGCTAACTTCCGCGAGAATCGCCCTTGCGGAGCTTAGGGTCGGCAGTCCATCATCCGGCGTGGTGGGGGCGCGTTATCTTGAAGAAGGGGAAAGGGTGCGCCCTCAGGATAAAATTTTAAGTTTGATTGATACGGCTTCGCTTTACGCTATTTTTCCAGTGCGCGAAAAAGACGCCATGCGGATTGAAAAGGGAATGAAAGCCGATGTCCTGATAGACGGAACGGGCGAAAAACGGGACGGTATTGTGGATCTTGTTTATCCGCAGGCGGACAGCCAAAGTTTAAGTTTTATGACGCGCGTTTTGCTTGACACAAACAACCTAAAACCGGGAATGTTCGCGCGCGTTACGGTGGTTCTCGGCCCGCCAAGAAAAGCCGTATTTATTCCCGAAACCGCGATTTTTAACCAAAAAAAAGACGAAGGCAGTATTTTCTTGGTTAACGGCAGCGTGCTTACGGAACAAAAAATTATTCTTGGCGAATCCCACGGCGAAGATAGGGAAATAAAAGGGGTTAGCGCCGGAAACATGGTAGTAATTAGGCCGGCTCCGGATTTAAGGGAGGGCATGAATGTTACGCTTGTTGATTAGTATTCCACTTGTTTTGTTAGGCGCATACCTTTTGTCGTGCGGGTTTGCGGATCTACGTCCCATCGGGATAACCATTGAACCTGGCATATCAGATTCACTGTTAGCCGAAGCGTACAGCCCCGTAATACTCACGTTCAGCGCACAGATGGAAAAGAACGAGGCAGAAGGAATTTTACAGGTAAGTTCCGATTCTGGAGTGGTAAACGGGGACCGTTTCTGGAAGGACAATTCGCTTTACTTTGTGCCGGTCGCCGGCTGGACCGCCGGAGTACGCTATACTTTAACCCTTTCTGGAACCATAAACTCAGTTGACGGCAGGGAAATGCGGCTTGAACGTTTTGTTTCATTTTACGCAATCAACAAAAACAACCGGCCGTTTCTTGAATGGTACAGCCCTTCATGCGGCGAATCAACCGGAACGGTCGGCGTCTGTTTTGAGTTTCATTTTTCGCGCCCAATGGACAGGCTTTCCGTCGAATCGGCGCTGTCGCTGAACGGAATAACGGCAAAAACTTTTGAATGGTCAGATAACGATAAAATATTAAATGTTATTCCCGAAAGCAAACTTTCCGCGTTTACCCTCTACAAGTGGAATTTGCAGGATAGCGCGAAAAGTACGGACGGAGTACCGCTTGCTAAAACGTACTCTTCATATTTTACGACGGACATTGATATATTACTTCCGCATGTGGAAAATGTTTATCCCGTAATAAATACGGACGGGCAATGGTTTCCGACGGGGGCGAACATTGAAACAGGTTTGATGCTCGGTCAGGGAATCGCGATTTCATTTAACAAACCGATGGGGGAAAACGTGCTTCGTTCTTTGCGTTTTGAACCTTCCCTAACGGGCAGGGTTGATTCCCTTTCCGAAAAAAGCATAGTATATATTTTTACAAAGGATCCCGAACCGGAAAAAACTTACACTTTGATTGTTTCAGGCGACACACAGGACGTCTCCGGGTTAAAGTTAGGCGAAGATTATAAGGTTATATTTACTCCCGATATTCTTTTTTTGAATATTTTGTCTTTTTCAGCCGCGGACGTTCCATTGGTAATTGATAAAAATTTATCCGACCTCATCTTATCTGTTCCCGTAGAACCCGCGACTAACGAGATGTTTTTATCTATTCGTTTTTCTCTGCCGTTTAAAAATGAAGAAAAACAAAATATCGCCTTAAAAATAAGCCTTAACGCTTTTTTTCCAAAAACAATTTCGCCTACCGCCCTTAAAAAAGCCAACTGGGTTGGGGGCGATATTTTACAGATGTGGTGGGAAGGGTTAACAGCGGGTTATGAAGAACCTCATTTTTACAAACTGACAATTCCCGGCGGAAAAGGCGGAATTACAATGACGGACGGAACATATATGAAGGAAGATTTTATCGTTTATCTGGAGACGGAAAAATGAAAAAGCCGTTTTTACTCTGTCTTTCCTTTATCTGCTTTTTTTCATGCGACATATTAAGGCGTTCCCCATTTGAAGTGACTTCATGGAGTCCGGGAGAGGGATACCATTCAAATCCTAAAAATGTATCCGTCTCATTATATTTTTCCCTTGAACCGGACAGGGACAGCGTAGAACGCCATTTTTCGCTGACGGATGATAACGGCAAAATAAAGGGAAATTTTTATTGGGAAGATGAAAAAGTTACTTTTATTCCTGTAACGCCGTTAGAAGCGAACAATGATTACAATTTGTCTCTTTCGGCGGAGGCGCATGACACAAAAGGCCTTTCGTTGGATACGGTTTTTGAAAAACGTTTTACCACAAGACCGGGCGCGGAGCGGCCATTTTTAATTTCATGTTCCCCTTCCATGTACGAGGAAACGGACGATTTAAGGGCGGAGGTGCGGCTTGTTTTTTCCATTCCCGTGCCGTTGAGTTCTTTATACGACAATGTTTCTTTCTCTCCTTCAATGGCGGGTGGCTGGAGGCTGGAAGAAGACGGCAAATCGGCGGTTTTTACACCATCCGTTCCATGGACGAAAAACAAGCGTTATGAAATACGTTATTCAACATCATTGGCGGACAACAACGGAATGAAAATCGGAAATGAATTTAAGAGTATTTTTATAACGGGAACGGACAAAGAAATACCTGTACTTTTACGGGCAAATCGCATAACAAAAGATGGCGAATATATCAGTCTTGTTCCCGATACGACCGGATTTACGGGGGCGGCGGAAATATTTACTGAAAACGGCGGTTGGGAAAAAGAAGACCGCCTTTCTCTGGTTTTTTCAAAGCCGGTAGATTCAGTTTCTGTGAAAAACTGTCTGAATGTCGAAGACGCTCCTTCCGTTTTTTTGGAAACAATGCCCGGCTTTAACACTGAATTTGTTTTTCGTTTTGACACGGCGCCATCTTATGAAAGCCGTTTTATTTTCAGGATAAAAACTGGCGTTAAAGACGGCACGGGAAATGAAAGCAAAGACGAATATATTTACAGGATATACGCGAACGGGGAATCTTCCAAACCTCCATGTCTTATCGGAATCAGAATGGCAATGTCTCCTCAGGATAATACGGAACTTATCTCTTTTGACATTAATAATATTTTTGAAGATCTTCCCATAACGGACGAAAATTATCCTGCAACTGTCGGCGTAAAGACTTGGATCGAACTGTATTTTGAAACCGCGAAAGGGGCGTCCATCAATGCTCTTTCTGTAATGGATCTTTTTAGCGTTAATACAAGCAACAATGTTTTGAATTTTACCTCTCGGCAGGTAAAAACGGATAATTTTACGATTCCAGAACCGCAAGAAGGCTGGGAAAAATATGAACGCGTTGAAATTATGGGGAACCTGACTAACTCGGTTTTTTTTGGAATTGTTAATTTTATTATTGGCTCGGGTCTTAAAGACAGTCTGGGAAATAAAAACGATAAATTATTCAGAATTTCAACAATAAAGTAGGAAAAAATGAGGGGATTAATAAACCTATTTATACGCCGTCCAGTAACCGTCGTAATGATTCTGGCGGCGGTAATTATTGCGGCTGTTTTTTCTCTTTTCTCCATGCCTGTTAACAGGCTGCCGGATTTGTCCGTTCCAAGGGTAACGGTGGAAACCGTGTATCCTGGCATGGCGGCCGACGAAATCAGAAGTTTCGTTACCATTCCGCTTGAAGACGGGCTGTCTCCGGTAAAAGGGCTTGATAAAATGAGGAGCGTCTCGCGCGACAACCGTTCGATTATCAGCCTTGATTTCCGTTGGGGTGTTGATTCTATGGCGGCGTCCGTTCTTGTCCGCGAAGCGGTGGACGCGGTATATCCTTCGCTTCCGGAAGGTGTCCGCAAGCCGTCGGTAACGCCCGCCGACGCCGCGAACGAGCCGCACGCCGTAATCGCGGTTGTTTCGCATAACGGAAACGCCCAATTTGAACGCAAGCTGGCCGAATACGAACTGCGCGCGCGCCTGAGAAGAATCGACGGCGCGGGTTCAGTCGTTCTTGCCGGCGGCGAGGTAACGGAAGAGCGACTTGTTCTGGACGTGCCGAAATTGTCCGCCCTTGGGCTTTCCCCTCAGGAATTTTCCGGGCTTCTCGCGAGGGAAGCCGCCGACATTCCGGCGGGAAACGCGCGAGACGGTAACATGGAACTGGTCATTACTTCTGCGGGCAGGCCAGAATCGGCGCGGGCGCTATCAAAAACCATTCTTCCGTTTTCTAACGGCTCAATAACGGTGGAAGATACAGGACGGCTTTATCCCACTGCCGCTAAAAAAGAGAGCGTCTTTGTCTGCGACGGAGTAGAAGCGGCGGCTCTGGAAGTTTACCGCAGGCCCGGCGCGGACCCCTTGCGGCTGTCAAAAGATATTCAAAAAACAGTTAACGAGGCGGCGGCTGTTTTTTCCCGTGATGCGCAAATACGGATTATAAGCGACGCTGCCCCTTCTTTGTTAGGCAGGATAAACGGACTGTTGATTTCCGCAGTTTTGGGAATACTGGCGGTGTTCTGCGTCCTTATGTTTTTTATCCGCCGATTAAAATACAGCCTGCCTGCGGCTTTTTCCATTCCCGTTTCGGCCGCCGCGGGCATTTGCGTGCTTTCGATAACGGGAAGATCGCTTAACGGCATGAGCTTAAGCGGTCTTGCGATGGGTATTGGCCTTGTTTCCGATATTAGCGTAATAATACTGGACTTACTTAACCGGTCCTTTGAAAAAAAATCTTTTGTCCCCACTGGAATGCCTCCAGAGAAAGAAGAAATCGGAAACAAGGTTTTTTCTATAGCGGGCTCTAGCGCCGCTTCCACCCTTACGACGGCTTTGGTTTTTCTTCCCATAATAATTTTACCCGGCCCGTTGGGAAGCCTTTTCGGAGATACCGCCGTAGCGATTGTCACTTCGGTCGCCGCAGGCTGGTTTTACGCCCAATTTTGCCTGCCGTCTTTATACAGTCTGTTTTTTAACATAAAAACCAACAACATCGTTAATAACGCCGTTATTAAAGAAGGCAGTCTTGAAAAAAAATACTCCCGATTCCTATTACGTCTGCTTAGATCCCCGGTAAAAGTTTTCGCAGCCTCAACTTTCCTAATCATTATCGGATTATTTCTTATTTTTACGCGGCCGGTTGTTTTCATAAGTCCAGACGGAGCGGAAGAAGTTTGGGTTTCCGTGAATTACCCCCCAGGAACCCTGCTTGAAACGGCGGGTGTTACGGGAAAAGAAATTTCCCGTGTTATTTCAGGGCTGCCTTCTGTAAAAACTGTTTACGGTAAAGCCGGAGCCGAAGAAGAGGACGCTTCCAGCAGGGCGGACATTGATTACAGAAAAGAGGATCTTACCCTGCGTTGTTCGCTTAAAAAAGAGGTAAAACCCGAGAAAGCGTTAGCGGAAATTCACACCGTTATGGAAGAATTTGACCAACAGCCTTTTTCCGTTTATTTTCCCAAGGATAAAACGGAAACCTTACTGGGCCTGTCTTCCATGAGCACCTTTGCGATTAACGGCAAGGACAGGGAAGAACTGAAGGAAAGAGTGGAAATCGCGCGGGATACTTTTAA
>NZ_BDHD01000066.1:0-10194 GCF_054786075.1 Treponema sp. R6D11
TCGCCGCCTTACGGCGGCTCGGGGTTCCGTTCGGCTAGGTCGCCTAAAGGCTCCCACGCCTCACTCCACCCACATTTTTTTGCGCCCGAAAAACCGCTTCGCGGTTTTCCTCATCGGGCGCAAAAAAACGTCGTTTACCGCCGAAACGTTATGCGAAATATTTAGCCCGAAATTTATCAAAAAATGATAGAAATTTACAATAAATACCTCAAAAAAGCCCTATTGACAATATTGAAAATCATGGTATAATAAAGGAATGATTTTTTGGAGGGGATAATGAGATTAACAACGGCTGATTTCTCTGAAAAATTTAGGGAAATTAGGGAAAAAGGATTCATTCCTTCATTAAGAAACGGGCCAACCGGCATTGGTTATACGCTTGAAACCCTTTTGGGAATAAATGAAAACAATGACGCTTTACCTGATATTGAAGGAGCAGAATTAAAAGCTCATAGAGCAAATAGTTCAAATTTAATAACATTATTCACTTTTAATAATAAAGCATGGAAAATGCCTCCTTTAGAAGCTGTAAAAAAATTTGGCAGTCAAGATAGAAATGGCCGGCAGGGTCTTTATTATACAATGTCCTTAAAACCTAATAGTGCAGGACTTTTTCTGCTTGTAGAAAAAGATACTATTTCTGTACGGCATATTTCTGGTACAATTGTTGTTGAATGGTCATTAGAAGCTATAGCAAATAGATTTATTCAAAAATTACCAGCATTAATTTTTGTCACCGCATTCACGGAACTTCGTGATGATAAAGAATATTTTCATTTTCAAAGAGCGCAACTTATGAAAGACACAACTCCAGAATTATTACGCAATCAATTTGAATCTGAGAACATATTGGTTGATTTAAGGCTTCACGATAAGGGAACAATGGCAAGAAATCATGGAACAGGCTTTAGGGCATATGAGGATAAACTTCCACAATTATTTAGGATGGTGTTAGATTTATGAAAGAATATATTGTCGAACGAAATAAAAAATATGATTACACTGGACAATCTTATGCTACGCTTTATCCCAATTTACATCGTTATCCTGCATCAATGATACCTCAAATAGGTATAGATATATTAAAAGAATTAAATATTTCCAGCGGAAAAATGCTTGATCCTTATTGCGGCTCTGGTTCAAGTTTTGTTTGTGGATTAGAGTGTGGAATAAAAAAAATGACTGGTTTTGATATTAATCCGCTTGCAGTTTTAATCTCTAAAGCTAAATTTACAAAACTTGATATTAAAGAGATTGATTTTGCATATCAAGAACTACGGAATAATATATTTGAAATAATTAAATATGAAAAGAAAATTAAGAAGATAAAATTACCTGAAATAACAAATATGGATTATTGGTTTTCTGAGCCTGTTATTATGAATTTATCAATTATAAAACATTGTATTTACAAATTAGAAAATAAAGATATTCAGACGCTTTTTTTAGTTCCTTTTTCAGAAACTGTAAGAGAATGTTCATATACAAGAAATAGTGAATTTAAACTATTTCGTATGAAACCAGAAGAAATAATTAATTTTAATCCAGACGCTATAAGCTACTATTTCAAAAAATTAAATGATGTGATACTGAATTATAAATTATATTATTTACCAAAAATAAATAAAAATATAACTGTTAATATACAATCAGAACAATTTAAGAATAAATTTGAAAAATATGATGTTGTTTTAACAAGTCCGCCATACGGTGATAGTCGAACAACAGTTGCTTACGGTCAATTTTCAACATTATCTAATGAATGGCTTGGAATAAATACAGCCAGAAAAATAGACAGTATGTTAATGGGTGGAAAACGTGTAAATGAAATTATCAGAGAAGGCTGTATAGCAGAACCGATATTAAAAATTAATAAAGTAGATAATAAAAGAGCGCTAGAAGTATCATCTTTTTATTTAGACTTAGCAGATTCAATAAAAGATGTTTCAAATAATATAAATAAAAATGGTAAAATAATATATATCGTAGGGAATAGAACTGTTAAAAATGTTCCTTTGCCTACAGATCAATTTATTGCAGAAAAATTTGAAAAAAATGGGTTTAAACATTTAATTACTTACAAACGCGCATTAAGTAATAAAGCTATGCCAAGTAAAAATTCTCCGACAAATGTAGTTGGAAAAACTGTAAATACAATGTTATATGAATATATTGTAATATGTGAGAAAGAATGAATAATGCGGGCTAAATACTTCGCATAACAGGTCGGTAAACGCATCGCCGCCTTACGGCGGCTCGGGGTTCCGTTCGGCTAGGTCGCCTAAAGGCTCCCACGCCTCACTCCACCCACATTTTTTTGCGCCCGAAAAACCGCTTCGCGGTTTTCCTTATCGGGCGCAAAAAAACGTCGTTTACCGCCGGAACGTTATGTGAAATGCCAGAAAGGTATACCAAAATGATATTATATCATTATATTAATATGGAACCTTATAAAACTTAAGTTTTTGAAGATTTCAATACGTAAATTTGGTGAAAAATGATGAAAAAATGCTTGACAAACCATGCAATATATATTACTCTTTTAATCATATTGGAGTAATTTAACGCAATGAAAAATATTAATTATCCAAAACAGATATATTATATTTTGGCATTTATGATGTTTCTGACAGGCATAGTTATTTATGCGTTCTTTAGAGATATAAACAATATGATTTTGTTTTATTATATTCCAAAATCATCATTCCTTGCTAATTTATATATTCCTGTAAAAAAAGATTCAATATTGTTATATATGTTGTTTTACAATTTGCCTGATGGGCTATGGTGTCTTTCGGCTTTATTACTTATCCGAGTAACATGGATTATTAATGCTAGATTGAGAATAATATATAGTAGTATTTTTATTGTCATAGCATTGTTTTATGAGTTCTTGCAAATTTTTGAAAACATACCAGGTACATTTGATCCACTTGATCTTTTATTTATTGGTTCTTCTGCTTTCCTAGAAAGCTTAATTTTTTATCTATTCAATAGAAGGAGTATTATATGACAGTTAAAGAAAAAATACCGCATATAATTACAGTAGTATTGTTTGTAATTTTCATTACGTTAGGTTTGGCGAGTGCAACTACGCCGAGTTCTAATTTTGCTATTCCGAATTCTCGTTGGGCGATTGGAGAGTATATCGATCAATTTGGAGACAAGACAGGTGATTTTTTTATGCGATATTCTGATAAAGTTAATGCGTTATTTACAGGAGGTGGTTGGACAAATAAACAAACTATACTTAGTGAATTACAATTTTCTCAAAATGAAGGGCTTAAATTTTATGTTATAAATAATGACTTAGCACCAGTGTTTTTTTCAACAACAGATGTTTTATTCAATATAAAGCTACCTGATGAATCTACAAAAGAATTTAATGGAAGAGGAATATATAATGATAAAAACAGTCATTATTATTATTTTATACCATATAATGATGATTTATTAAACACTTTATTACAGGAAAATATTATTGTACGTTTCGCTATTTCTTCTATTGACAAACAAGCCCAATTTCAACTTCCACCAAAATTCAGAGAATCTTATGAAGTATTAAAAAGTAGAAAAAAAGAAAATGTTAATCTTCCTCTCCGTTGGTCAGTAGGTGCATTTACTGATAAATGGGGTGATAAAACAGGTGATTATTATGTTCAATTTGATGGAGAAGTGAAAACAGAGGTTTATTCAAGTAATGAAACAGCTACAATTAAAGAAATATCCTTTTCTACAAAGGAAGGACTGACATTTAAATTTTTTACATTTCCACCATATTCTAGACAAGGTAATATTCTATTCAGAATAATACTCCCTGATGAAACTACTGTAGATTTTAATGGTTATGGAAATGATAATGTTCTTTATATACCATATAGTGAAAAACTTTTAAATATATTATTACAGGAAAATGTTATTATTGTTTTTACAACTCAAGGTATGTCAAAAATACAAAGTTCATTTAGTTTGCCGCCACGTTTTAAGGAGGCATATGAATTATTACAAAAAAAATAAAATAACTTTTTGAAAAGTCTGGCACTTCGCCTAACAGGTCGGTAAACGCTTCGCCGCCTTACGGCGGCTCGGGGTTCCGTTCGGCTAGGTCGCCTAAAGGCTCCCACGCCTCACTCCACCCACATTTTTTTGCGCCCGAAAAACCGCTTCGCGGTTTTCTTTATCGGGCGCAAAAAAACGTCGTTTACCGCCGGAACGTTATGCGAAATAGCGGCTAAGATTTGTCCAAAAATATGTTGAAATATTATATTGACATAAAAATAAGAATATAGTAAAAATGAATTCGTTATATCATTTAGAGGTATTAAGTTTATGATAAAAAAATACGATTACATTATTATTGGGGCAGGAATTGGCGGTTTAAGCGTAGCAGGTTTCCTTTCTAAATATAATAAAAAGGTTTTAATACTGGAAAAACACGATAAAGTCGGCGGTTTATGCACTTCTTTCAAAAGAAATGGAACTCAGTTTGACTGCGGAATTGAAGGGTTGCACGAATTGGAGCCAAATGAAACAATACCGCAGTTTATAACGTTTTTAGGGGGAAAAATAGAAAGCAAAATCAGGGAGGAAAATATATGTTGTTATATCAACAATAAAAAATATAAGTTTAGGCATAACCATATTAAAGAAGATTTTATTTTACACTTTTCTGACAATAAGGATGATATAGAAAAATTATTCGCTGTTTCCAATGGAATTATGGAACAGGCATTAACCGATAATAAAGCCCCTGTTCCGCCGTATGATATGAGTATCATAGAATTGTTAAAATTTGGCATTCATAATATGATTAAAAAACCGCTTTTAATGAAATACGGTTTAAGAAATTTTAATAAAGTAATTTGGGAATTAACGTCAAATAAAGAAATAGCGGAAATTATTTATTCAAAAGCAATGGCCGACATAGTTTATTTTGGATATGCTTATCGTTGGTGGGCAATGGATAAAACATATTATCCCATAGGCGGTATGCAAAAAATTGCGGACACTATGAAACAAATTGCTATGGATAATGGCTGCGAAATTTTGCTTAATACAACAGTAAACGAAATTATAATTGATAAAAAAACGCAAGGAATAAAAACAAAAAATGGGGATATTTACTATGCAGACAAAATTATCTCAAATGCTTCTCCAATATTTACCAATTCCATAATTTCATCGAAAATTAAATCAAAAGTAAAAATGGACAAAATATATAAAAAGAAGGATATATTTCAAAGCGCTTGCATATTATTCTTAACGGTCAAAGATATTGATTATTTGGGGGGAAATAATTATATATACATTAGTTCAGATGATTGTTTAAAAATACCGGAAAAAACATATAACCCAAATAACGTGCCTATTGTTATTCAGGTGTTAAATAAAAAACCCGATGATAAATTTTATCCCATAACTGCATTAGCGCCAATACCGTATGAGTATAATAATTGCTGGAATACTTTTGGTACAAAAGAAAAAAGCGAAGATTATTATAAACTGAAAAATGAAGTAAAAAATATACTTTTAAATCGTATTTGTGAAAAATTGGGGGATGAATTTAAAAACAGCATAACTTATGCCGAACTTGGAACGCCTTTGACTTTTGAAAGATATACCAATAACACAAACGGTTCTTTTATGGGATTTGCAATCAATCAAAAAAATTATGGGAAATTCCTAAAACAAAAAACAGAAATTCCCGGACTGTATTTAGTGGGGCAATGGACTTTTCCGGGTTTTGGAGTTGCCGGAGTAATGGCAAGTGGGTATTATTTGGCAAAAGAATTGTTAAAAGAAGGCAGCATTGACCTCGAAAGGGAATATATTGAATATTTTAGATAAAATTGTACGCCGCTACTTCGCATAACAGGTCTGTATGCGCTTCGCCGCCTTTCGGCGGCTCGGGTTCCGCAAAACGCCAGTCGGGCTTGCGTCCTTTGTGGCGTTTTGCTCCACCACAGTTTTGCGGTTGCTGGAACGCTCCGCGTTCCTCTATCGCAACCGCAAAACCGTCGCATACAGCCGAAACGTTGTGCGCCATTTTTTGAAAATATTTTCCATTTTTTATTGACATAAAAAATGGAATTTTGGTATAATAATATAACCCTATATTTATAGGGTAATGTGTTCAGTATAGAAACACAAATATACAATGAAGGAGAGAGAGTATGGCTGTAGCAGGGTTGATTTTAGGTATTCTTAGTTTAGTAGGAGGAGGTATTCCGGTTGTGAATGCATTTCCTCTGTGGTTGCTCGGTCTTGTTGGTATCATCTTAAGCGCTATAGCGCGTTCAAAGGCAAAAAAAGAAGGCCAACCAACTGGTACCGCAACTGCCGGTTTGGTTTTAAGCATAATTGGTTTTGTCTTTGCATTTATTACGTTCCTTGCTTGTGCAGTGTGCGCAGGAGCCGTGGCTGGTTCCGCAAGTAAGTGGTTTTAAAACTATCAGTATTGTAAAATACTCGGGGAACCAAACCGGTTCCTCGGGTTTTTATAAAATTTTTTAGTTCCCACATATGTTTCCTTTTATTACAATAATTGGCAAAACTATAGGAATGTATCAAATCGCTATGCTTGTTGGCATTTTTACCGCAGGCATTTATGTTTGCCGTTTATGTACCAAGAATGGTTATGATGATAGTGACGGTATCAATTTTTTATTATTAGTTTCAATGGGAGTATTTGTAGGCGGACGTATACTGTACTCAATAGTAAATTATCAAGCATTTATATATGTAGTAGAAAATATTACCAGAATTAATTCATTTAATGCTTTTTTGAACACTGTTTATCTGATATGGGGCGGTAATGTTTTTTACGGTGGACTGCTTGGGGGAATACTTACCGCAATAATTATATTCAAAAAGAGACCGCAATGGAGATACTTATTGGATTTTGTCGTACCTGCAATACCATTGTTTCATTTTTTTGGAAGAATTGGTTGTTTTTTGGCAGGATGCTGCTTTGGAATAAAATCTTCTTTTGGCTTTAACTTTCGTCATTCAATTGTAGAAGAAGCGAATGGAATTAACCGTTTTCCAGTGCAATTATTGGAAGCATTTATCAATTTACTATTGTTTTTCATATTAGATATTTTAAGAAGAAAAAACCTTTTCAAACAAAATATTATATATCTTTACTTATTACTTTATTCTGTTGCACGGTTTTTTATTGAATTCTTGCGAGGAGACGAATATAGAGGTTTCTTTTTTAATTTATCAACATCACAAATTATAAGTATTTTAATTTTTTGTTTTATTATTCCAAAAATTTACAGTTTGTTTAGACATAATGATTTATTATATAAACAAAAAACAGCGCACAACAAAGCGGTAAAAGTACGCCGCCCGTTGGGCGGCTAGGCTCCACAAAAACGTGTTCGGGCTTCGCCCTCTGCACGTTTTTGTTTCGCCACATTTTGCCTGCCCTGCAAACTGCTTCGCAGTTTGCTTATTCGGGCAGGCAAAACGTCTTTTACCGCCGGACGTTATGCAAAATTTTTACGCCAAATATTCCCCAAAATAATACTTGACAAAATGTAATTTTTTATAAAAAATAGAATAATATGGAGGTTTTTATGGGTAGCATTTTTAATATTTTGGATGAAACAACATGGCAATTAGCATCAGAAAATGATTTTGTATGGAAAGATAATACCTGTTTTAATGAGGAAAACAATAAACAAATAAATGAAAAGGAAATGGTTGCTTTTTTGAAGCAATTAATCGATATTGTTGATAGTTCTCTTAAAAAGTCAAAAACAGATGATTATGGAAGGGATAAAATTATATCGTTTATGCTTGATTCAATCTTTGCAAAAGTGGTACCAGAAGAAATTCCTAGTGAAGCTATTTGTTTAGTTGAATTGGGAATTGAGCCAAACCTTGTTCATACAGTTTACCAAAGCATGAAAAAAAAGAATAATTCTACAAAAAAATTTAATGTTTTAGAGGAATCAACATGGAAATTAGCAACTGATAATGAATTTACTTGGAAAGGAAAAAAAATTAATGGTTCACAAATAAAAAAATCTGAAACAATATGTACTGAAAAATTAATTGTTAACTTTTTAGGACAAATTTTTAATGGATTTTCCAGTGGTGATATAAAAAATAAAATAGAAAAGATTGGTAAAGAAAAACTAACAACTTTTATTCTTGATAATTTAATAAATAATGTTTCTCCTGGTGATTGTATTGGTAAATCAATAGATTTCATTAATAATAGTTATGAAAATAGTATTGTTCCATCACAAAAATCTGTTGCTAACTTTAACACTCAAGGAAATTCAACAATCAATGTTCAATATTCTCCTATTGTTGACGATTCTAAGCCAGGAATATTTTTGTTTTTGGGTATTTCTTCGTTAATAGTTTGTTTTTATTTATTTTATAAAACTGCTAATTCAATTATTGGTTCATCATTAAATACAGAAAAAATGGTTACAGCACTTTTATTTCCCATTATTTCATTAATTATTGCATCACTTTTTTTTAATAAATATTCAAAAGAAAAAAACAAGAGAAAATATTATGAAATATGTAAATCAATGGAATATTGGCTTGGTCATAAATCTGATGAATTAATTATATCATGGGGTACACCATCTAAAACTTCAAAATTACCTAATGATAAATCAATAACAATAATGGAATATAAAGACAGTATAAGAAATTATACAGGATATTCTACAAGAAGTTATAGTAGAGGCTTTTCTTATGGTATTCATTCTGGACAATCAAGAACAACAAAATATACAAAGACATTTTATGTACAAAATGGATATATTATTGATTATAGATATACTATTCAATAAGGGCGTAAAAACTTCGCATAACAGGTCTGTTTACGCATCGCCGCCCGTTGGGCGGCTCGGCTTCCGTAAAACCGTGTTCGGGCTAAAGCCCTCTGCACGGTTTTACTCCAGCACAGTTTGGGCAGGGGTCAATGCTCCGCATTGCCCTATTACCTGCCCAAACCGTCATATACCGCCGAAACGTTATATGACACTTTCTGTCGTCTTATGTACAATTCCCGCACATAAGGACACGCAGGGTGTCTGACACCACTTTTTTGTAGTGTCGTAATAAAGCCGACCACCGCTATATATGGGGGTGGTCGAGGGTCAGGGTACGCTATGAAAAAGTGGTGTCAGTTACAAGTTTTAAAAAATTAACAGTTAGCGATTGTTAGCTATGCTTTTTTATAATTGCTTGTATTTGGCAAAAATCTATTTCCTTTTCTTGGGTTTCCGTGTTTTCCGTACTGTGCCGCTGTCGGCGGCTATGCTGTTGTAATTAAACTGTGGTATATCGTCATAGATGGGCTTTTCTTTGGTATTGGCGGTAAGCGATTTTTTTATCTCTTTTAGATGAACGGCAACCAGTTTTGAAATGGCGGTTTTTACGGCATTGCTTACAGTTGCCTCTACAGTATGCTCAATATCCGCTAAAACGGTCTCTTGAAACTTTACGGCGGCACGTTCTATAGAGGGGGGCATACTAAACAGCTCTGGTGTGTCCACTTTTAGGGCGGTGGCTATTACTTCCAAGATTTCAGGGGAAGGGAACTTTCGGCATAGCTCTATCATGGCTATATATTGGGTGGATAAATCGGCTTTTTCGGCAAGTTTTGCCTGTGATAAACCGAGAATTCGGCGGTTTTCCTTCATATTGAAGGCTAAAATATGGCGTAGGTTAGTCATTTTACCCCTTCTAATTGCCTTAAAAGCAATTATAAGGACAGTATTTTACTTGACAAATTGCCAGTTTGTTGCTTAAAATAATCGTTAATGCCAGTCTATTTGATAAGCATAAATTTGATAGTATATGTTTATTAACAGGCTGTTTATTTTACTAAAAAGGGGTATGGAATAATTATTAATCTATGGTATTATTTAAATATGAGGCAGATGTTACAACACATAAATTTTGTTCAACACCACACGCAATACGGCATAAGACAAATACCCCCCCCCCCCCCCCCCCCCCACCCCCTCCACCCCAATTTTAAAACATTTTTTTACTAATATACTTTTAAAAAACAATAGATATTCAATAGGTAAAACACCTTTCTTTTTTAATTATAAAAAAACCAAAAGACACCAAAGGGGAAAGAAAAAAAAGGGAAAAAAAAACAAAAAGAATTATGTAATTTATTTTTGTTTATGTAAAGATGAGTTTATTTGG